>JAOPZQ010000288.1 GCA_025964075.1 Solirubrobacterales bacterium
CTGCGGGGAACGCGACGGCCAAGCCCAGGGTCTACCGCCACCGGGCGCTATCTCGGCTGGACAGCGGAGAGACGACGCGGGCTCTCCGACGCAACCTAAACAGCGGCTGGTCGCCGCTGGTGCCGGCCGATCAGCGCATCGCGGTGAGTAGCCGACCAGAGATAGCCGCACTGCTGCTTGGAGGCAGGAGCAGCATCGCCAGCCATAAAACCGGGCTCCCTTCCGGACATGAGCAGCCACGTCATCGGCGTCGGCAGAAATGCACCCGCGAAGACGAAGGCGGGGCAGGCCGCGTGCGCGGCACGAAACCCGAGTTTCGCCAGCAGCGAGGCGCGCCGTGCCGTCGGCCCGGCCGGGGCCGTGTCCTCGACTCCGAAGTCCTGCTAGGCGATTGGGCCCCGCCGCCAGCGACCCCGAGATCGGGCGGCCAGAACGCCAAGACCTACCGCCGTCACGGCTCCAAGAGTCGGAACCGCGCGGCGCGCTGCGCGCGGCGAGAGCACCAGTTCGAACAGCGGATGAGGATCGCCGACGCGATCGCCTACCGGTCCGAGTGGGCAGTTCCCATGATTGGCGACTACTAACACACCCTCAGCCGTAAGCGCTGCGATCGCCGCCCGCAACACCGGCCCGCGGCGGCCGCTGAGGGCACACCACCACACGTATCCGATCGACGCCAGGAACCCCATCGTGATCAGACCATGCGCCGTTCGCCAGACGACCACCGCTGGTGGCAACCGTGCCTTGTATCGAGCCGACGACGAGATCGGACGATCACCAGCTCTCGCACTCTCTCCTGCCGCTGACGCAAGCGCCGGCTCACTGTGGCGGTCGACGGACACGCCTCGCATCTAGCGGCCGCCGGCTTCGCCCTCAATCACGCGGAGCTGTGACCGCATGACGAGGCCGATGAATGGCGCCAGCGGGCGCCAATACCGCATGAACCCTCGGCGGGCCCGCTCGTCCGTGGCGAGCGTGCGGCACTCATAGGTCACAAGCGTCCGGCCGGCACCGTAGGAGCGGAGCGAGAAGTTGCAGGCGATCCTGCCGAAGCCGGGCTCGGCGAACCGAGCGAAGTCGGCAGCGTCGATCGTCTTCCAGACTGTCTCCCCGGCCCAGAACCGTCCAACGACCCCGAACGCGATCTCGCGAGGGGGGTCCTCGCCGAGGAGCACCCAGTCACCGTGAGTCGGCAAGTCGGCGAGTCTCAGAGAGTCCGGCGGCGGTGGCTCGCGATGCTCGCGTCTGGCGATCAACGAGATCGCCCGCTCACCGAGGCCGCGGACCGCGAAGAGCACCCGGACGGCGGCGGACTCCCGCCAGGCACGCAGGAAGTCGGAGCGCCGTGCGGCGTCGTAGACGGTCGCGATGTCGCCGGCGATGATCCGGTGCTCGCTGCGGACGGCGTCGTACGCGGGCATCAGCTCGTCGATCAGCATTGGGGCGACGGCCGGCGGTGTGGCACCGGTCGGCCGAGCGGCCGACAGGCCGGGCGAGGCGGTTTCGTCTTGGATCGCCATCGGGGACTCCTTGGTCTGTTCGTCGACTAGGCCGCGACGATGACCTTGATCCGGAGCGTGTTGTCCGGGCCGGTCGTCGTGACGCCCTTCATGTAGTCCTCGCCGGCCTTGGTGGTCAGCGAGTACGTGCCCGCCGCGGGGAACGTCACCGTGCTCTTCGCTCCCATGTGGCCCATCGCTGCGCCAACCAGCGTCGCTTGAGGTCCTCGGGCGAAGACGAGCGTGTGCGGCATGACGTCGTTGTTCTGCATGTGCAGGACACCACCGGCGGCGAGGTGGATGGTCGCGCGGGGGGAGAGCCGCCCGGAGCCGTTGACGTCGAGCGTGTGGCATCCGCGAGTCACGTGGTCGATCATGATCGTGGCGCTAGGGGGGCCGGTGGCGAGGCTACGTCCGACGGTCGAGAGGCGGTCGGGTTGCCCGTTCGCGGCGGTCGCTGCGCTCGAGTTCGAGTTGTTGCTGGCCACCATCAGCGCGACGAGCGACATGATGAGCGCGGCAAACACGCCGACGCCGGCCGCGATCTCGAGGAAGACCTTGCCGCTCTTGTTGACCTGTTCGTCGAATTGCTCCTGATCTGTCTGCTCGTTCTTCATGACGCTGCCTTCCGTTCACCTATCGCATGGTCAGGACTAGCCTGAGGCAGCGGCCGAAGGCGCGCATCCGTAGAGACGCGTACGCACGACCGGGAAACCACGGAACGCGCTAGAGGTCGCGGTAGAGCTTGTAGACGACGACGAAGCCAGTGACCGCGCCGACGAACAACCCGATCAATCCGCCTGCGATGGGCTGGTGAACGAGAGATCCGAGCCCGGCGCCCGCGGCGATCATCACGGCGAGGGTCGTGAGCAAGGTGGTTCCGGCGCCGGCGGGGGTCATGGCGTAGCCACGATCTAGCACAGCTTCCCGCGAACAGAAGCGAGCGCGCACAGAGCGTTGAGCGTCAGGGGCCGCGCCCCGTTAGGGGTGCCACCCTGACCGGGGTCGCCGCGCCCACGACGGGCGGTCGAGGCGTCCTGGGTGCGAGCGGCAGTCGCGCTCATCGGAGACCAATGCGGTGTGGGCCCGCGACCGAGGAGCCACCCACCAACGGTCGCGCGATCGGGCTGGCGGCGATACAGCTGCGCCCGGGCGAACTGCACCGAGTCCTCGGCAACCTCCCGGGAGATCCGTAGGCGCCTAACCAGCGATCGCACCAGCTCGTCGTTGTGCGCCCGGAACAGATCGGCTTCGTCGCCGCGGGGCGGCTTGCGAATCGCGAGCCGGCTCACGGGATCACCACGACAATTGCCGGCCGACCGAGGCGTTCGGACTCGGCGAGATAGTCCTCGACGAGCGCGTCGAGCTCGGCCTTACTGGTGAGCCCGCGCTCGACTAGGTACCGACGGCCTTTGACGCCTTCGAGTGGGACGTCGGCGATCCGGACGATTCCGGAAACCCGCTGACCGACAAGCCGCCGTGTTGCGCCGGACGGCAACGTGTAGCGGCCGAGTTCGACAGCGATCCCGACTGCCGGCGGCGCCAACACAAGAAGGCGGTCATCTGTCCTCTCCGTTCCACGCCGCGGTCGAGCCGTGGCCCGTCAGCTCATCGGGCCTGACTCGGACGGCGTCGGCCGGCCCATCGCGGAGGCCCGCGCGGACGCTCCGCAGGTCGGCGAGCCTGTCGCTGCGGCTCGACGGAGCCTCGGCGAGGAGTCGCTCGATCTCTTGCGACGCCTCGGCGCGCGTCTTGGGTGGAGAGAACGTCTGTCCGCGCTGGCTGGCGAGCTGGCGCAGGTAGCGCTGCTGCCTCGCGGTCGGTGGGTGATTGGGTTCGGGCATGCCCGGCGTCCGCGGCCGCGTGACCGGCGGCGGGGTCAAGGGCCGCCCCGACGGGGGCCGGCGAAGCCGGCGCGCAGCGCGGTCCCTTGACGCAGACGACGGGCGGTCGCAGCCTCAGGGGCTGCCCGACCCGATCACCCGATACGTAAGCGTCGAGTAGCCGCCCGACTGCCGAGGCGGTCCGGTGGGCCGTTGCCTCGAGACTTTTAGGTCCGGCGGCGACGCGGAGTGCCGCTCGCCCCGTCTACCGCTCGACCAAGCTCGGTCATCGAAAGGCGCAACGCGGCCGTGATCGCGCGGACCGTCGTCCAAGTCGGATTGGTCTGGCCTCGCTCGACCCGAGCGAGGCTGGCAACGGTCAGCCCCGCATCGTGAGCGAGCGCCTCCTGCGTGCGGTCGCGCTCCTCACGCAAGGTCCGAAGAACGGAGCCCAGCGCGGGGTCTGCTGGGGCGATTGGCGCCGGGGTCAGATGCGCTCGCCGAAGCGATGCCGCGCGCGGGTCACAGCCAGGCCCCGGAACCGGCCAAATGGAACCAGAATGGAACCTGGAGCTCGCGGCGAGCTCGTGCGAGCCGCTGCAGGTCTGCGCGCATGGTCGACGGGTCGCTTGCTTCCTCCCTGCAAACAAAGGTCTTTTCGTGCGTTTCGGTGCGACGGCGTGCGAGGCCTCCAATGCCCCCGGCAGGATTCGAACCTGCGACCCGCGGCTTAGAAGGCCGCCGCTCTATCCGACTGAGCTACGGGGGCGGATATGCGGGATGGTAGGGCGCCGAATCGATCGCTTCGCGGTGGCCGGGCTCTAGACTCGCGGTTCACGGGGCGTGGCGCAGCCTGGTAGCGCACTCGATTTGGGGTCGAGAGGCCGCCGGTTCGAATCCGGCCGCCCCGATTGCGAGCGTTGGGACGGCCGGGTCAGGTCCTCGGGTTCGCGCGCCTGACCTCCTGCACCAGCCAGCCGTTGCCGTCCGGGTCGCTGAAGGAGAGGAACGAGCCGTAGTCGCGCCGTTCGGGATCGGGCCCCGGGGTCCGGCCGGCCGCCCCGAAGTGGAAGATCTCGCCGACGTCCGTGCCGCGTTCGGCGAGCTCGGCGCGCGCGGCGTCGATGTCGGAGACGACCAGATGCAGGCCCTGGACGGAGCCCGGCGCGGCCTTGGTGATCCCGACTCCCATGGAGATCGAGCACGGCGAGCCCGGGGGCGTGAGCTGCACGACACGGAAGTCCTCCCCGGCACGGTGGTCGACGTCCAGGTTGAACCCGGCCTGCTCCATGTAGAAGGCCTTGGCGCGATCCACGTCCGAGACGGGGATCAGAACGAGCTCGAGCTTCAAATCCACGATGCGTCCTCCTCTTTGGGTTCCGTTCTCGCCGGGTGAAACGCCGTCTCGCCAGAAAACTCATCGGATAAGCTCTGGCGCCCCTACCGGTCCATGATGCAGGGATGGCGTGACATGACGGCGCTCGAACACGTTGACGTGCTGATCGTCGGAGCCGGGCTCTCCGGCGTCGGCGCCGGCTATCACCTGCAGGAGAACCTTCCGGGCAAGACCTACGCCATCCTCGAGGCGCGGGACGCGATTGGCGGGACGTGGGACCTGTTCCGCTATCCCGGCATCCGCTCGGATTCGGACATGTACACGCTCGGCTACGCGTTCAAGCCGTGGGAGGAGGCCAAGGCCATCGCCGACGGGCCCTCGATCCTCAGCTACGTCCGCCAGACGGCGAGCGACAACGGCATCGACGAGCACATTCGCTTCCACCATCGCGTCGTGCGCGCGGAATGGTCGACGGCGGACGCGCGGTGGACGGTCGAGGCGCGGCGCGGCGACACCCGCGAGACCGTCGAGACCGTCCGGATCACCTGCGGCTTCCTCTTCATGTGCAGCGGCTACTACCGCTACGACCGGGGCTACACGCCCGAGTTCGCGGGCATGGAGCGCTTCGGCGGCCGGATCGTCCACCCGCAGCACTGGACCGACGACGTCGACTACGCCGGCAAGCGCGTGGTCGTCATCGGGAGCGGCGCCACCGCCGTCACGCTCGTGCCCGCGATCGCCGAGCGCGCCGCGCACGTCACGATGCTGCAGCGCTCGCCGAGCTACATCGTCTCGCTGCCCGCCGAGGACGCGATCGCCAACTTCCTGCGCCGCGTCCTGCCGGCCCGGATCGCCTACGGCATCGTCCGGTGGAAGAACGTGCTGCTGACGATGGCGAGCTTCCAGCTCAGCCGGCGCCGGCCACGAGTGATGAAGGCCATCGTCCGGAAGGGACTCGAGCGCCAGCTCCCGCCCGGCTACGACCTCGACACCCACTTCAAGCCCCGCTACGACCCTTGGGACCAGCGCCTGTGCCTGGTGCCCAACGGCGATCTGTTCGAGGCGCTCCGCGCGGGCAGCGCCTCGGTGGTCACCGACCAGATCGACACGTTCACCGAGAGCGGCCTGACGCTCACCTCCGGCGCCGAGCTCGAGGCCGACCTGATCGTCACCGCCACGGGCCTCAACCTCCTGGCGCTGGGCGGCATGGAGATCGCGGTCGACGGCCGGGAGGTCGCGCTACCGGAGACGATGAGCTACAAGGGCATGATGCTGAGCGGCGTGCCCAACCTCGCGATCGCGCTCGGGTACACGAACGCCTCGTGGACGCTCAAGTGCGACCTGACGTGCGGCTACGTCTGCCGGCTGCTCGAGCACATGGACGCCCGGGGCTACCGCGCGTGCACGCCGCTCAATCGCGATCCGTCGGTCGAGGCGCAGCCGTTCATCGACTTCTCCTCCGGGTACGTGCTGCGCTCCATCGACAAGTTCCCGAAGCAGGGGTCGAAGCCCCCGTGGCGCCTCTACCAGAACTACGCGCGGGACATCCTGACCCTGAAGTTCGGCGCCGTCGAGGATGGCGTGATGGAGTTCACGGGCAGCGCGGCGGCGGTCGAGGCGCAGGAGCCGGTCGCCGCCTGATCTTCCTCGACGGCACGACGCTGACGCCCGACTCGGTGGCGCGGACCGCGCGCGACGGCGCACCGGTCGAGCTGGACGCGGGAGCGCGGGACCGCAACGACGCGGCGCGGCGCGCGCTCCACACCATCCTCGAGCGCGGCGACGAGCTCTACGGCGTGACGACGGGCGTCGGGCCGCTGCGCGGCTACCGGCTCGGAGCGGACGAGCGCGAGAGCCACCAGCTCCGCCTCTTGCGCAGCCACGCGTGCGGCGCGGGCCGCCCGCTGCCCGTCGAGCGGGTGCGCGCCGCGATGGTCACCCGCGCCAACCAGCTCGGGGCGGGCGGCGCCGGGGTCACGGCGGAGCTGCTCGACGGCCTGGTGGGAGCGCTCAACGCCGGCCTCGCGCCGATGACGCGCGAGCTCGGCTCCCTCGGCACGGGCGACCTGACGGCGCTCGCGGACATCGCGCTCGCGCTGCTCGGCGAGGGCCGGGTCCAGCTCGGGAACGAGGTGCTGGACGCCGGGGAGGCGCTCCGCGCCGCGGGCCTCTCCCCCGCGCGCCTCGGGCCGCGCGACGGCCTCGCGTTCATGAGCAGCAACGCGGTGACGATCGGCCACGCGGCGCTGCTCGTCGTCGACGCCCGGGCGCTGCTCGAGACGTGGCTCACCGTCGCCGCGCTGTCCTTCGAGGCGGCGGGTGCGGACCCGGCCGCGCTCGACCCCCGCGTCCACCCGGCGCGGCACCGGCCGGGCCAGACGGCGGTCGCCGGTCGGATGCGCTCGCTGCTCGCGGGGATCGAGGGCCGGACCCGCGAGCCCTCGCCGGTCGCCATCCAGGACCCGTACCCGTTCCGCGCCCTGCCGCAGGTCGACGGCGCCGTCTACGACGCGCTCGCGGCGCTCGACCAGACCGTGGTGTACGAGCTCAACTTCGCCGGCGAGAACGCGCTGATCGTCGCGGAGGAGAACGTCGCGCTCGCGAACGGCAACCCGCACGCGGCCGCGCTGGCGAACGCGATCGACGGCCTCCGGACGGCCCTCGCCCAGTCGGCCGCGCTGATCGCCGCGCGCGTGAGCGCTCTCCTCGACACGACCCTCACCGGGCTGCCGGCGTTCCTCTCGCGCAACCCCGGGCCCGAGTCGGGCGCGCTGATCCTCGAGTACACCTCGCACGCGGCGGCGGCCGAGGTCCGGTCGCTCGTCACCCCGGTGGCCGCCCAGACGGTCTCGGTCGCCCGCGGCGTCGAGTCCCACGCGAGCCTCGCGCCGATCGCCGCGCGGCGAGCCGAGGAGGCGCTCGAGGCGCTGCGG
>JAOPZQ010000291.1 GCA_025964075.1 Solirubrobacterales bacterium
CCGGTCACCGCGAGCCCGTACTTGGGCTCCGGATCGTCGATCGAGTGGCCGCCGATCAGAGCGCAGCCGGCCGCGTCGGCCGCCTCGTGGCCGCCGCGCAGGACCTCGCGCAGGACGTCGCCGCCGAGGCGCTCGAGCGGGAACGCGACGAGGTTGAGGGCGGTGACGGGCCGGCCGCCCATCGCGTAGACGTCGGAGAGCGCGTTGGTCGCCGCGATCCGCCCGAAGAGGTAGGGGTCGTCGACGATCGGGGTGAAGAAGTCGACGGTGTGGATGAGCGCGAGCTCGTCGGAGAGCCGGTAGACGGCCGCGTCGTCGGCGCCCTCGAAGCCGACGAGGACGTTCGGGTCCGTGCTCCGCGGCAGCTCGCGGACGATGGCGTGGACGTCGGCCGCGGGCAGCTTGCATCCGCACCCGGCGCCGTGGGAGAGCGAGGTGAGGGCGACGGCCATGCCTTCGTATGATGGTCGGTGTCTTGGGTGAGCGCGTCTACACCGCAGAGGAGGTCGACGCCGCCGTCGCCGCGATCGCTGACCCCGAGCGCCTGAAGCACGCGCAGGAAGTCGTCACGCACGCCGCGCCGGCGCTGCAGCGAATCCTCGGTCAGGCCCTGGCCGAGGGCGGGTACTTCGAGGGTGCCCAAACCGCGGAGACGCGCCGCGTCGCCGAGATCGAGGACCCCGAGGAGCGGCTCACCGCCGTCACGCTGCTCGCCGCCGAGGAGTCGCGGGTCGCGATGTTCGTGGGCGTGGCCGTCGGCTTCGAGCTCGCCCGCGAGCTCATGGACAACGCCAAGGAGGACTGAACACATATGGACGTGCGCTTCCTGGGACACGCCGCCTTCGCGCTCAGCGACGGCGACACCACCGTGCTCATCGACCCGTTCCTGACCGGCAATCCGGGGGCCGCCGCGTCAGCCGACGAGGTCGACGCGACGACGATCCTCCTCACCCACGGGCACTCCGATCACCTGGGCGACGCCGTTCCGATCGCCAAGCGCACCGGTGCGCCGGTGGTGGCGATCGTCGAGCTCGCGAACGAGATCGCGGAGGAGGGCGTACAGGTCTTCGACCCGAACCTCGGCGGCACGGTCAAGTTCGACTGGGGCTGGGTCAAGCTCGTGCCCGCGTGGCACACGTCGACGACCCCGGGCGGCACGGTCAGCACGCCCGCCGGCCTCCTGATCAGCTTCGCGGGGAAGATCGTCTACCACCTCGGCGACACCGCCCTGTTCAGCGACCTGCAGCTCGTCGCGCGCCGCGGCGATCCCATCGACGTGGCGCTGATGTGCATCGGCGGCCACTACACGATGGACCGCTGGGACGCCGTCACCGCCGCCGACCTCGTGAGCGCGCGGACCGTGATCCCATGCCACTACGACACCTTTCCGCCGATCGAGACCGACGCCGAGGCGTTCAAGTCCGACGTGGAGTCCTCGACGAGCTCCGAGGTCGTCATCCTCGCGCCGGGGGAGACGCACACGGAGTGACGCACGCCGTCGTCCTCATCGAGGCGGAGCGCGCGGCAATGGCCACGCTCGGCGGCGTGCTGGCCGACGTGGAGGGCGTCGCCGAGGCCTACTCGGTGACCGGCGAGTGGGACTTCGTCGCGATCGTGAGGGTGCGGCGTCACGAGGAGCTGGCCGGTGTCGTCGCGGGCAACATCGGTCAGCTCCCGGGCGTGGTGCGCACGCAGACGATGGTCGCCTTCGAGGCCTTCAGCCGCCACGACCTCGAGGCGCTGTTCTCGGTCGGCCAGTGACGCGGGCGCTGGCACTCCTGGCGCTGGCCGCCGGCGCGGCCCTCGGCGCCTGCGGGGGGAGCGGATCGAGCGCGACCTCGGCGAGCGTGCCGGCGACGACCGCGAAGACGTTGACGACGCCGCTGAAGGTCAACACGAATCCGACGACGGTGCCGACGCAGGTGAACACGAGCACCGTCACGACCGGCACGACGCCCACCACGACGACCGGCTCCGACTCCGGCGGCGCGGGCGCCGGCGACGAGCAGCCGATCCGGGTGCCCGCCACGTACACGTTCGCCGCCGGCGGCCTGAAGCCGTCGACGATCTCGGTGCCGGCCTTCCTGACGATCGCCCTGACGGTGGTCTCGGCCGACGGCAAGGCGCACGACGTGACGGTGCAGACCGACCACGGCGCGAAGTCGCTGCACGTCGCCGCGGGCGGCCGGGCGTCGTCGATCGTCACGGGGCTGAAGCGCGGCACGTACGACGTGACCGGCGACGGCGGCGCCGCCACGGCGAAGCTCGTCGTCGGGGTCGAGCCGGGGCCCTGAACCGGCTCGGTTGGCCAGCCAGCCAGGACTCGGGTACGCTCAGCTGGATGCCCGGGAAGGAGAGAGCCCCAGTGTCCGAAACCGCCGACGCCCGCACCGATCGCGTGGACTTCCGTGCCACGAGCGATCCGGCGCTGATGGACTCGGCCGACCGCGGCGAGGCGAACCTGCTCGGCTACGAGGAGCTCTACGCGCTGTGGGAGCGCCAGCAGTGGTCCGTCCATGCGCTGGACTTCTCCCAGGACCGGGTCGACTGGCACGAGCGGATCGGCGCCGACGAGCGGTTCGCGCGGATGTACGGCCTGTCGTCGTTCTTCGTCGGCGAGCAGAAGGTGGCGGCCGAGCTCGGACCGATCATGCGCGCGGCGCCGACCGAGGCGCAGCGGATCTTCCTATGCACCCAGATCGCCGACGAGGCCCGCCACGTCGCCTTCTTCGACCGCTTCTACACCGAGGTCGGCGTCTTCGAGGAGGAGGGACTCGAGGCGCGCCTCGCCGCGGCGACCAAGCACACCTCGGAGCCGTTCCGGCGGCTCTTCGACGAGTGCCTGACCTCGCGCGTCGATCGTCTGGCCCGCGAGCCGGAGGACCTCGAGACCCTCGTCGAGGCGATCACGCTCTACCACATGGTGATCGAGGGGATGCTCGCGCTCACGGGCCAGCACACGATCATCAGCTACAACGAGCGGCTGGGGACGCTGCCCGGGTTCGTCGAGGGCTTCACGAACGTCGCGCGCGACGAGCACCGCCACGTCGCGTTCGGCGCGCGCTTCCTGCGCGAGATGGCGCAGGCGGACCCGCGCCACGTCGCGGCGATCCAGCGCGTGCTCGACGAGGTGGCGCCGATCGTCGACGGCGTGCTGAAGCCGCCGTGGCGCTCCGGGGTCGACGACGACACGCGCCTCTACGGGCCGTCGGTGAACGAGAGCCGCGCCTTCGCCGCCAAGGCGCTCGAGCGCCGGCTGAAGGTCATCGGGCTCGGGGTCCGGCCGACGCACGCGGTCGCCGATTAGGCGAGCCATGGACGGCGAGCGGCGACTTCGCGTGCGGGCCTGACGGGGCTACACTGGCGCGCCGTGCGCGCCGCTCCGCCCGTCCAGTCCCGCTACGGCCCGACGCTGCCCGAGCTCCTGGCTCCGCGCCTGCGCCGCGTGCCGCCCGTGCTGCGCGTCGGCGTGCCCGCCCTGATCGCCGCGATCGCGCTCCTGGCGGTGGCCTACAAGGTGTTCAAGGGGCCGGCCGGCCACCAGGTCGTCGTGCGCGACCCGATCACCTTCAACTTCCGCTTCCAAAGCCCACTGCACGAGGTGCCGGCGCGCCCCGGGGAGCTCGTCCGGCTCGAGGCGCACCGGCACGACGCCCAGCGGACGTTCCTCTCGTCGTTCACGATCCGGCCCCTCCGTCTGCCGGCGTACCGCGGCCAGGTCGGTGCGCTCCTCCCCGCCTACGCGACGACGTTCGAACGCTCGCTCGCCCGGCGCTTCGCGAGTCTCGAGATCGTCCAGGAGGGCCGCCAGCGCGTGGTCAACGAAGTGGCCTACGCGATCTTCTTCACGGCGCGGCTGGGCAAGCGCCACCTGAGCGGCCGCGACATCCTGCTGCCCGGCCCGAAGCCCGGCTCGCGGGACGGCGTCGAGCTCGAGTTCCTCGCGACGCCCGCCGGCGGCGCCGGCCTGCCCGCCTTGGTGGGTAACACGGAGCCGCTGGCGACCCCGCTCCACACGTTCCGCTTCGGGACCTCGGGGCCGTAGGCCTAGCCGATGCGGTCGCCCGGCGCCACGTCGGCGTCGGGGCGCAGCAGGACCACGCCCTTGTCCGCGTCCATCGCTCCGAGCACGAGCACCTCGGACATGAACGGTCCGATCTGGCGGGGCGGGAAGTTCACGACCGCGACGACGAGCGTCCCCTCGAGCTCCTCGCGCGCGTAGTGCTTGATCTGCGCCGAGGAGCGCTTGACGCCGACCTCGGGGCCGAAGTCGATCGTCAGCTTCCAGGCGAGCTTGCGGGCCTCGGGGAAGTCGTCGACGGCGACGACGCGGCCGACGCGCATGTCGACGGCGACGAACTGGTCGAAGGCGATCTCGGCCACGAGGGCCGGCAGCCTAAGGCGTGCCCGAGCCGCAGGCGTTGCCGCTGGTGGTCTCGCCGGGCGGCGGCGTCCCCGGGGGCGGCGAGCTCGGCGGCGGCGAGGAGGACTGCGGCGGGGGCGGGATCGTGCTCGGCGGCGTCGAGTTCGTCGAGGTCGGCGTGGTCGTGGTCTCCGGCGGCGGCGTCGACGTCGTGGTCGTC
>JAOPZQ010000294.1 GCA_025964075.1 Solirubrobacterales bacterium
GGGCTCAGCCGGAGCAGCCGCCCCGTGCCGGCCGCGCCCGGGCCCAGCCGGAGCGTCCGGCCGGGGGCCCAGCCGGAGCCCGCCACTCCGCGTACAAAGCCGCGGGCCCAGCTTCCTACCGCAGCGCACCCTCCAGCCGCAGTACGCGACGCAGGATCGCCAGCGAAGACGCGTACGTCGAGTCCATCCCGTAGTAGCTGAGCCCCCGGGCGCCGAGCGTGCGGGCCTGCGTGTAGGGCGTGTCAGAGGCGTAGTGGATGATCCCGAAGTCGATCGGGAGCTTGGAGAAGTTGACCGCCTCGCCGACGGGGTGGCGGTCGGGGTCGGCGATCTCGTAGATCGCGTTGCAGTACGGGCCGGCCTCCATCTCGACGACCGTGAACGCCTCGCGGTAGTAGAAGTCGAGGTACGCGCGGTTCTGCAGGAACGTGCTCTTCACCGTGACCGCGCGCTGGTTGTCGAGCCCGGTGCCGAACCGGAGGTCGCCGGCGAGGTCGTCGACGCTGAACGCGTTGTCGAGCCAGTAGGTGGAGTTGGAATGCTCGTCATGGACGACGCTCGAGAGCATCACGTCGCCGACGTCGGCGTTCAGCGTCGCGGCCTTCCCGAGGATGTAGACACCGCGCAGCGCCGCGCCGCTGTCCACCGCCACCTCGCGCAGGATGTTGTACGCGGCGACGCCGAGCGGATAGTCGATGTTGACCACCAAGGCGTCGCTGGCCATCAGCGCGTTCGCGTCGACCGGCCCGAGGCGCGGGTCGAGGGCGCCGGGCGTGAGCGCCGACAGCGCGAACACCTGGGCCGGGACGCGCAGGGCCGTCCTCGAGCGGATGTGCGTGACGCCCCGCTCCAGCTCGGCCGCCCGGCGCTCCTTCCGACCCTCGACGCCACGCGACGCCCACCACTGCCGCGCCACGAAGTAGAGGAAGTTCTCCCACGAGCCCTCCGTCCGCCGGTCGCGGAACGCGGCGAGCTCCTGGCGCAGGATGTCGTCCTCGGGCATCGTCTCGACGAACTTCACGAGCTCGTCCTCGCGCTCGCGCGCGACGCCGGTGACGATGTTCACGAGGCTGTGCGTGTTCGACGAGACGAAGTACAGCGGCCGGTCGGTGAGCCCGATCGAGGCGATGTGGCTCGCGACGGGCGTCCACCACTTGCGCGTCATCCGCGCATAGCCGACGTGCGAGCCGCCGAGCATCCGGATGCGGAGCGACAGCCGCTTGTCGTTGATCAGGACCATCCGCTCGCCGAACCGGTCCCCCCACGCCTCGCGCAGCCGCACCCAGTCGTCGGCCGTGCCGCCGAGCTCGCGGGCGCAGAGCTCCGGCGTCGGCTCCTCCTCCGGGGGCCAGCCGGCGGCCCGCATGCGCACGCGGAGCTTGTTCCACTCGATCTGGAACGCGACCAGGGTCGGCACGAGGTCGTCGACGTCCGAGGCGCTCGCCAGGAGCACCGCCAGCGTGCCGGCCTCGTCGTCGTACCAGCGCCGCCGGCGGGCCGGCGCCTCGGCCTCGACCCAGGACTCGACCGGCATGCCTTGGCGCGCGAACGACTCGACGTCCTGGCCCATGATCACGAGCGAGGCGCCGACGATCCCGTCCGGCAGGCGCCGGATCGCGTAGATGAAGGCGCCGAGGTCGAGCTCGTCGGAGTCCGCCAACGGATGCAGCGACGACCCCATCGCGCGGTGCGAGGGCTCGAGCACGCGCAGGTGCGTCTCGCCGCTCGAGCGGAGCAGCGTCGTGTAGGTGCGCTGGTAGAGCTCGACCTCGTCGCTCAGCCGACCGACGTCGTCCGCGGGGCCTGCGACCGCGAGGCGTGCGACCGCGATGGTTACTCCTTCACGTAGGGGATCCCGATGGAGGCCGGGGCACGCGAGCGTCCGATCACTCCCGCCACGGCCACCAGCGTGAGCAGGTAGGGCAGGGCTTGGAAGAGCGTAGCCGTCGAGGCCGAGAACGTGGGCAGCCGGTTCGCCAGCGCGCTCGAGAACCCGAACAGCAGCGTCGCGGCCAGGGCGCCGACCGGGCGCCACTTGCCGAAGATCACCGCGGCCAGGGCGATGAAGCCCCGGCCCTCCGTCATGTTCTGGTTGAACGACCCGACGAACGCCACGGAGAGATACGCGCCGCCCACCGCCGCGAGCATCCCGGAGACCACGACCGCGACGTAGCGGGTCCGGAGGACCGGGACGCCGACCACGTCCGCCGCCCGCGGCTTCTCCCCCACCGCCCGCAGCCGCAGGCCGCGCGAGGTGCGGAAGAGGAAGAACGTCATGGCCGGCACGAGCAGCAGCGCGATCCACGTGAGCAGGTTCGCGTGCCCGATGGCGTCGCCCACGAACCCGATGTCCTTGATCCCGGGCAGGTTGACGTCGGGCGTGCGCGGCACGTTGTTCGGGGTGCCGTTGTTGCCGTAGTGGGCGATGAAGAAGTAGCCGGTGATCCCCAGCGCCAGGAAGTTGATCGCGGTGCCGCTCACCACCTGGTCGGCGCGCATGTGGATCGAGAAGAACGCGTGCACGAGCGCGAGCAGGCCGCCGGCGGCCATCGCGACGACGATGCCGAGCACCCAGGAGTTGAGGACGTCCGCGCCCCAGATGCCGAAGAACGCTCCCATCAGCATCATGCCCTCGAGGCCGATGTTGATGACGCCGGCGCGCTCGGACACGATGCCGCCGAGCGCCGCGAACAGGAGCGGTGTCGCGAAGCGCAGCATCGCCGCGATCAGCGCCGACCACGTGAAGACGGTCCGGAGGTTGCCGACGCCCGACTTCGTCGCCGCCACGGCGAGCACGCCCGCAAGGACGCCGCCGACGATCGCGCCGATGCCCAGCCGCCGCTCGCCGCCGACCGTCGCCCACGCCCCCGCGCCCGCCGCCGCGACGGCGAGCGCGAT
>JAOPZQ010000520.1 GCA_025964075.1 Solirubrobacterales bacterium
GTCGATCAGCACGGACTCGACGTCGATCCCCTCGTCGGCGGCGTCCTCGGCCGCCAGCTTGAAGTTCATGACGTCGCCCGTGTAGTTCTTGACGATGTGCACGACGCCGGCGCCGCCGTCGACCGCCATGGTCGCCGCGAGCATCTGGTCGGGCACCGGGGAGGTGAACACCTCGCCCGGACACGCGGCGTCGAGCATGCCGCGCCCGACGAACCCGCCGTGCAGCGGCTCGTGCCCGGAGCCGCCGCCGGAGACCAGCCCGACCTTGCCCTGGACCGGCGCGCCGACGCGGACGACGATCCGCGCGCCGGCGTCGTAGCGGAGGAGGTCGCCATGGGCGGCTGCGAGGCCGGCCAGGGACTCCTTGACGAGGTCGGCCGGGTCGTTGAGGAACTTCTTCATGGGAATGGTTGCGACAGCCATCTTCTCTCCTGGGACGAGGTTGGTGCCGGCCGCTGCTAGTGGGTCGCCGCGGTCGCGGTGGGCGCCGTGTCGTTGGTGGTGACGGCCTCGCGGATCGGGCGCGCGACCCGGCGCGGATTCGCCAGGAAGTCGTAGACCGCCGCCGCGAGCGCCGAGCCGATCAGGCCGGGCAGGACGTAGACCGGGATCAGCTGGTTCCAGTGCGTCGCGCCGCCGCCGATGGCGGAGACGAGCTCCGGCCCGAACGCGCGCGCCGGATTCAGCGAGGCGCCGGTGATCGGTCCCATGACCATGATGATCGCGACCACCACGCCGCCGATGACGATCCCGGCGAGCTGGTTCGGCGAGCGCGAGTCGACGATCCCGAGCACGGCGAACATCAGGATGAACGTGCCGATGCCCTCGGCGAAGATCGCCTGGCCCCACGCCGTCCCGTGCTCGTTGAACGACGTCTGACCCATGCCCAGGTCGATCCCGGTGTGGGCAAAGACCGCCCAGATGCCGAGCGCGCCGATGACGGCGCCGCCGACCTGGGAGGCCCAGTAGACCGGCACTTCCTTCCACGGGAACCGCTTGGTCGCCGCCAGGGCGAACGTGATCGCGGGGTTGATGTGACAGCCCGAGACCTTGCCCAGCGCATACACGACCGCGGCGATGACCAGGCCGAACGCGAACGAGATGCCGAGCAGGTCCGCCCCGGTGATCGCGGGGACGGACTTGCCGGCGAGGGCGAGGGTCGCCACGACGGATCCCGGACCGACGAGCACGAGCAACGCCGTGCCCAGACCCTCCGCGAGCGCCCGCTGCGCGAGAGTGTGCTGTTGCTCCTCCACCGTCTCCTCCTTCTCTCTCCTCGACTGCCATTCGATAATGTCGAATAGCATTTGTCGTGCGCGACCGTACTCCTGTCGGCGATGACTGTCAAGGAGAGGGGGGGGTCAGCGCTTCTTGGCGTCGCACGCGAAAGCGTGCTGCGCGAACGAGACGACGTACCGGCGGTGGGGCTCGCACTTGGCGTCGGCGATCACGCCGCCGGCGACGACGAGGTCGCAGAGGATCACCCACGGATCGGCTGGACACGCCGGGCAGGAGGCCCGGCTGAGGTCGCCCGTGCCGCACGACCACGACGCCTTCCAGGTCGCGGCCTGCGGGTGCTGGTCCCGGTAGCCGGCCGGCAGCTCGGTGAGCACCGCGAGCTCGAAGCCGTCGCGGATCCGGCTGTACTCGCACTCGCTCTCGTCGCACCCGCAGCCGCAGCCGGGGACGCGCACCGGCCGGGTCGGCCGCTCGACGTAGCGGACGGCCAGGTAGACCGTCGCGCCGTCCTTCACGCGCGGCGGATCCCCGCACCACGGGTCGAGGCCGCCGCAGTCGAGGCTGCTCGCCGACGACTGCGCGCAGACGTCGAGGCGCGTCTCCTCCTCGATCAGGATCTCGTCGCCGTAGGGCCCGAGGATGTAGCCGGGGGCGACGATCGCCGTGCAGGCGTCCTTGGTCACGCCCGCGCCGCAGACGATGCCCCACCCGTGCAGCAGGCGGTTGTGTCGCCGCAGCTTCTCGCGGAAGTAGATCTGGTCCTGCGTGAGATCGTCGGCGCCGACGAGCTGGCGCGGGAAGAAGTTCGTCCGCTCGAGCGCCGTGGTCCCGGCTCCGGCGGACCCACACTCGTGGCAGTCGGACGAGGTCGAGGTCGAAGCGACGGTCCTGATGGTGGTGGTCGACATGTCTCTCCTCCGGGCTCAGCCGGTGATCTTGAATGCGGCGTGGAAGATGCCGCCCTCGATGCCGTTGCCGCTCGGGAGCTGCGGCATCGGCGTCGGGGGCGAGGACAGCGATGCGGCGAGCGCGCCGGCGATGGCCGCCGACGCGGCCGAGGCGGCGAGGTTCCAGAGCAGGTCGAACACCTCGTTCGTCAGCCGCGTCCCGTGGAAGTCGGCGTCGAGGAGCTCGGCGTCGTCGGCGGCGACGATCTGCGTGACGTCGTCGGAGCGCGCCATGACGAGGACGAGCGCCTCCTGCGCCTTCAGCTTCGCGAGGAGCGCGGGGATCGCGTGCGGGTCGGCCGCGGTCCCGTCGCCGACGCGGTAGTAAGCCGTCTGGCCGGTCCCGTCCGCCAGGGTCTTCGCGTCGGTGCGGTCGAGCTCGAGCGGGAGCCGGAACACGTCGTGGCGCTCCGACACCGGGATCAGGAGCACGCGCAGCCACTCCTCGGGCGCGGCGAGCCGATCGGCGTTCAGCTCGCGGTCGAACGAGATCGCGAAGCCGCCGGCCGGGAGGTGCAGGCGAGTCTCGAACTCGGCGAGCTTCACGTCCTGCTCCGGCGCCGGCCACGTGTCGAGGACCTTGGGCGCGGTGACCGTCACCTTCGGGTTGCAGCACTCGTCCACCCGGGCGGCGAGACACAGGATCAGATCGAGCAGGACCGCGTTCGAGTAGATCGTGCGCCGCGGTAGGCACTCGTCGACCACGACGCGGTCCTCGCCGGCGCGCAGCAGGGCGATCGGGACGCACGCCGAGCCGGGCCCGCACGAGGGGTGGAAGGTCTCGCAGAGCTGCCGGCGCAGGTTGTTTCCGGCGCCCGCCCCCGGGCCCACACGCCCCGGGTGCGTTTCCTCTCCGACGGCGGGCTCGGCCGAG
The DNA here is from genome assembly GCA_025964075.1 of Solirubrobacterales bacterium. Taxonomy (GTDB): domain Bacteria; phylum Actinomycetota; class Thermoleophilia; order Solirubrobacterales; family Solirubrobacteraceae; genus JAOPZQ01. The sequence goes on from JAOPZQ010000520.1 coordinate 3,061, forward strand.
AGCCGGTTCAGCGCGGCGGTCAGGCGGGCCTTCATGATCGGGGAGCTGCCGGTGGTGTCCGTCGTGCCGGCTCCGAAGACGCCGCACGGGTCCTCGGGCAGCGGGGCGTCGGCCGGGTCCATGAGCGTGAACGAGAAGCGCTCGCGCACCGCTCCGGGCACGCACTCCTGACGCAGGTCGCAGTCGACGACGAGGACCGGCGCCGGCTCGACGTCGCACTCGTGGTAGCCGAGGCAGAGCACCAGCGCGTCGCCCGCGGCGGCGGGCGACGGCTCCTGGCGAGCGAGCGCCGCGACGTCGATCGTCACCTGCTCGGTCACGACGATCTCTCGGCCGAGCCCGTCCACGGCGACGCCGGGGGAGACGAGGACCTGGCCGCCGCCCCCCGGGCGCACGCGAAGTCCGCACAGGACGCCGCTCCCGAGCGTCAGGCGGTTGACGAGCCGGCTCTTCTCGAGCCCGTAGCGCTGCTCCATCTCGAGCTGATGGACGTCGAGGAGCTTCCCGTAGAAGTAGCGGTTGCGGACGGGGGCGCCCAGCGCCCTGCCGTTCGTCGAGGCCGTGGTCGTGTCGGTCATCGCGTTTCCTCTCTCGCTCACTCGGGTCCGCGCCCGAGGCGCGTCTGGTCTCCGACGGTCTGGCGCCTCACGCCCGCGCGGAGCGCGGCGCCGGCGCCGAGCCGGCCCTCCTCGCCGAGCCGCATCGGCTCGGCTCCCCGGCCGACGATCGCGTCGACCCCCACGGTCGCCTGGAAGCCCACGCGGAGCCGGGGCTCGATGACGCACACGTGGGCCTCGGTCTCCGCCGGGCGCTGCTGCTCGATTACGCGCGCGAGCGTCGCCCGGCCGGCGTCCCCCGCGAGATCGGCCCCGTAGACGCGCACGCAGAAGCGATGAGCCGTGGCGTCGAAGATCGGCGCCCCGAAGTCCTCCTCCCGGTCGAGGCTCGACCGGTCGAGGTCGGCGGTGGCGCCGAGCACCGCGCCGTCGGGCTCGCCGGCGGCGAGCAGCGATCCCATCCCGAGCCCCCCGGCCTCGCCGAGCTGCCACACGCGCAGGTGGGTCGCCGGCTCGAGCACCTCGGCCCGGACGCCGAGCGCGAGCTCGATCGCCAAGCGGAGCGCCGCGGCCGTGCCGCGGATCCCCTGCAGCTCGAACGCCCGGGCCAGCACCGCTCGGCGGGCGGGCTCGTCGAGCGCCGGGTCGAGGTCGAACGCGAGCCAGCCCGCGAGCCAGTCGAGGTCCGCGGCGGGCGTCGCCGCGGGATCGAACAATCGCGGGAGCCCGTCGATCAGGTCCTCCTCCTCGCGCAGGGAGTCCTCGAGCAGAGCGAGCACCGGCTCGAGCAGCGCCCCGCCCTCCCGCGCGTAGATCGCCGGGAGATGACGCAGCCAGCCCTCGTGGTCGAAGTCGACACGCAGCCCGCGGACGACCGGGCCGCCGGCGCCGCCGCTCTGCAGGCGGCCGCCGACCCAGAGCAGCGGCGCCGTGCCGAGGTCGGGACGCCACGCGGCCGCGTCGAGCGGCGCGGCCGCCCACGCCGGATCCTCGAGCGGCGGCGGCGCCGCCGCGGGATCGTCGGCCGCCCA
>JAOPZQ010000450.1 GCA_025964075.1 Solirubrobacterales bacterium
GGACCGAGCCGGGCGGTCGGCGAAGCCGAAGGGAATACTGGTGGTATTTCCGAGGATTCGGCGGCCGATCCGGCGACGTGTCCACGGCCGCATCCGGGCGTGCCGGACTTTTTCAGGACCCTCCTAGAGCCGGAACCCCCAGAGGCGGCTGTGGCTCTTGCACCACCCGTAGGCGGCATGACCGCCGAGCGGGTCGCGATTCGAACCCCGACGCCCCGACGGGGAGGGAGCCGGCCGCGGCGCCGGGCACAACCCAAACGGGCCCCCGATACCCCGCTTCGGCGGAACGAGCCCACTGGGCGGGCTCCATCTGCCGAACGTCCGAAAACCCGGGAAGTGTGGGACAGGCGATCCTCGGTGGACGACCCGGCCCCCGTCGTCGCGGCAGGAGATCGTCCACGCGCACGTAAAACACCGACGAGAGCGTCGAGGTGGGCGTGCACGGAGGCCTCCCTGGTCGACGTTGCATCCGCAACGCCCCCCTTCGGCACTCTCGTTACGTCCCCTCGCGGCGACCGCCACCGCCCGAATACGGAATCAACCATCTCTAGTAGTACCGCCGTATCCATACCGAACCGCGCCCGGATTCAGGCGGCGGTGGTCGATACCTCTGATCGTGGAGACACGACCGACCCCGCCGCAACGGCTGTGGCTCGAATACCAGCGCACCGGCGACCGTGAGGTGCGCAACCGCCTCGTCGAGGCGCTCACGCCCATGGTCAAGCAGATCGTCGCCAGTCGCGCCCGCCAGCTACCGCCCCAGTGCGAGCTGGACGACTGCCTCTCCTGCGGGATCGAGGCCCTGATCCGCGCGCTCGACCGCTTCGACCCCGCCCGCGGCGGCCGCCTCGAGTCCTACCTGTGGACGCGCATCGACGGCGCCGTGCTCGACGAGGCCCGCCGCCAGGACTGGGCTCCGCGCTCCGTGCGGCGGTTCTCGCGCGACCGCACGCGCACCGAGCGGGAGCTCTTCGCCCTGCACGGCCGGCGCCCCGGACGCGAGGAGATCGCCACGGCGCTCGGCATCGACCTTCCCGAGCTGCGTCGCCAGGAGCTGCGGCTCGCGACGGCCGAGGTCGGGTCCCTCAACGTCCAGACGGGCGAGAGCGACGACGACACGGTCGAGCTCCTCGACGTGCTCCCGAGCGAGGACCGCGAGACGGAGCCCGTGACGGCCGTGCTCGCACGCGAGTCCGAGGAGCGCATGCTCCAGGCGATGGCGGGCCTGTCCGACCGCGAGCGACGGGTCGCGCGGATGCTCTACGTCGAGGACATGACGATGCGCGAGACGGGACGGCTCCTCGGCGTCACCGAGAGCCGCGTCAGCCAGCTGAACTCCCGGGTCAAGCGTCGCGTCCGCGACGCGCTCGAGGCCGAGCTTCCGCTGGCCGCCTAGGGCTGGCGAGCCGGCGCTTCACGTCGACCACCGCGAGCACCGCCTCCGCGGCGTGCCGGCCCGTGTCGCGCTTCTCGCCGCCGGTGACCCGCGCCCGCGCCTGCTCGATCGTGTCGACGGTGAGCACGCCGAACCCGCACGGAACGCCGGTCTGGAGCTGGACGTCCTGGATCCCGCGTGCCGCCTCCCCGCACACGTAGTCGTAGTGGTCGGTCTCGCCGCGGATCACCGCGCCCAGGCAGACGATCCCGTCGTAGCGTCCGGAGCGGGCGCAGAGCATCGCGGCGGCCGGGAGCTCGAACGCGCCCGGCACGTCGAAGACGTCGATCTGCGCGGCCCCGGCCCCCTCGAGCGCCGCGCGCGCGCCTTGCTCGAGGCGCTCCGCGAGGTCGGCGTAGAAGCGGCCGACCGCGAGCGCGAAACGACTCACCCGCTCGACTCGCTGTCCCGGCGGTCCTGATCCTTCTCGGCCTTCAGCATCTCCTCGTCGAGCGCGAGCCCCTGGTGGTGCAGGACGTGGCCCATGCGCTCGCGCTTCGTCCGCAGGTAGTTCTCGTTGTGGGGGTTGGCGACGGTCTGGATCGGGATCTGGTCGGTCACGGAGAGGCCGTAGCCCTCGAGGCCGATGATCTTCTTCGGGTTGTTCGTGAGGATGCGGATCGACGACAGGCCGAGGTCCGTGAGGATCTGGGCGCCGATGCCGTAGTCGCGCAGGTCGGCCGGCAGGCCGAGGCGCAGGTTGGCGTCGACGGTGTCGAGGCCCTCCTCCTGCAGGCGGTAGGCCCGGAGCTTGTTGAGGAGGCCGATCCCGCGCCCCTCCTGCGAGAGGTAGAGGAGGACCCCCTGGCCCTCGCCCTCGATCATCGCCAGCGCGGACTCGAGCTGCTCGCCGCAGTCGCAGCGCAGCGAGTGGAACACGTCCCCGGTCAGGCACTCGGAGTGCACGCGGACGAGCACGTCCTCCTTGCCGTCGACGTCTCCCTTGACCATCGCCACGTGGTGCTTGTTGTCGACCAGCGAGCGGTAGCCGACCGCGCGGAACTCGCCGAACGCCGTCGGCATCCCCGTCTCCACCACGCGCTCGATCAGCTTGTCGTGCTGGCGTCGGTAGGCGATGAGGTCGGCGACCGTCACGAGCTTGATGGCGTGGCGCTGGCAGTACGGGACGAGATCGGGGACCCGTGCCATGGTCCCGTCGTCGTTCATCACCTCGCAGATCACGGCGGCGGGGATCACGCCGGCGAGGCGGGCGAGGTCGACGCCGGCCTCGGTCTGGCCGGTGCGCTCGAGGACGCCGCCGGGCTTGGCCTTGAGCGGGAAGATGTGGCCCGGCTGGACGAGGTCGTGGGGGCGCGACTTGGGGTCGATCGCCACCTGGATCGTGTGGGCGCGGTCGTGGGCCGAGATCCCCGTGGTGACCCCTTCGCGCGCCTCGACCGAGACGGTGAACGCGGTCCGGAACGAGGACTCGTTCTTCGCGGCCATGAGGTCGAGGCCGAGCTCGTCGCAGCGGTCGGGCGTGAGCGCGAGGCAGATCAGCCCGCGCCCGTGGGTGGCCATGAAGTTGATCGCCTCGGGCGTCGCGAACTGCGCGGCGATCGTGAGGTCGCCCTCGTTCTCGCGGTCGGGATCGTCGACGACGACGACCATCTTTCCCTGACGGATGTCCTCGATCGCCTCCTCGATGGTGGCGAACGGGCTTTGGAGAGTGCTCCGCGGGGCATCCGGGCCCGCGCTCTGATGACGACTTTCGGCCTCCGGCCTCTCGTAACCGCTCGGCTGCGCCTCGCTCGTGCTCATCGGGGGACCACCAACCTTTCCACGTACTTGGCGAGCACGTCGACCTCGAGGTTGACTCGCGTGCCCGGGGCCGCCTCGCCGAGCGTCGTGCGCTCGAGCGTCTCGGGGATCAGCGACACCGTGAAGCTGTCGTCGTCGAGCGCGGCGACGGTGAGCGACACGCCGTCGACCGCGATCGAGCCCTTCTCGACCACGTAGCGCAGCACCTCGTCGGGGGCCGCGATCTCGATGCGGCGCGAGAAGCCGTCCTCGGCGACGTCGCGGACGACACCGACGCCGTCGACGTGCCCCTGCACGACATGGCCGCCGAGGCGGTCGCTCGCGCGCAGCGGCAGCTCGAGATTGACCGCGCCGCCGGCGGCGGCGTCGCCGAGCGAGGAGCGGCGAAGCGTCTCCTGCATCACGTCGGCGTGGAAGACGCCGTCCTCGATCCGCGTGGCGGTCAGGCAGACGCCGTTGACGGCGACCGAGTCGCCGGGCGCGAGCTCCGCGGTGAGCGGCGTGCGCACCGCGAGGCGGGCGCCGTCGCCGGTCGGCTCGACCGCCGCAACCTCGCCCCGCCCCTGCACGAGCCCGGTGAACACGCCTACCACTCTCGCAGGCGGGCGGAGATGAGGAGGTCCTCGGCAACCCGCTCGCACGTCAGCGACAGCGCCCGGCTGGCGTCGGCGATCGCATCGACGCCCTCGCCCTCGAGCGGGTCCCGCGCGGTGCGCCCACCCAGCACCATCGGCGCGAGGAACAAGCGGATCTCGTCGATCTCACCGGCGTCGAAGAAGGATCCGGCGAGGCGCGGGCCGCCCTCGAGGAGGATCGAGCTGACGCCGGCCGTGGCCAGCTGGTCGAGGCCGGAGCGGACGTGGGCGGAGTCGTTCTCGCCGGTGGCCACGACGACGTCGACGCCCGCGGCCTCGAGGCCGGCGACCGCGACGCGCGGCGCCGCCCGGGAGGCGACGACCGTGAGCGGCAGCTCGGAGGCGGCGCGCACGAGGTTCGAGTCGAGCGGCAGGCGCGCGGTCGAGTCGAAGACGATCCGCCGCGGCTGGCGCACGACGCCCTCGATCCGGGCCGTGAGCTGTGGATCGTCGGCGAGCGCGGTGCCGATCCCGACGGCGACGGCATCGCACTCCGAGCGCCAGCGGTGCGCGAGGAGCCGGCTCTCCTCGCCGGAGATCCACTTCGAGTCGCCGGCCTGGGTGGCGACCTTGCCGTCGAGAGTCATCGCCGACTTGAAGAGGACCCAGGGGCGGCCGGTTCGGGCGTGCTTGCGGAAGGGCTGGTTGAGGAGCCGGGCGCGGTGGGCGAGGTCGCTCGAGGGATCGAGGACGTCGATCCGGACGCCCTCGTCGCGCAGGATGCCGAGGCCCCGCCCGCTCGCCTTGTCGCTCGGATCGTCCGAGGCGACGACGACGCGGCCCAGGCCGGCGGCCCGGATCGCGTCGGTGCACGGCGGCGTCTTGCCCGTGTGGCAGCACGGCTCGAGGGACACGTAGAGCGTCGCGCCTTCGAGATCGTCGCCGGCGGCATCGATCGCCACCACCTCGGCGTGCGGGCCGCCGAACTCGCCGTGGAAGCCCTCGCCGAGCATCCGGCCGCTGGGGTCCGTGACCACCGCTCCGACGAGCGGATTCGGACTGACCCGGCCCCGTCCCTGCTCGGCGAGCTCGACGGCCCGCGCGAGATGGACGTGGTCGATGTCGGTGCTGGTAGCCATTCCGTGCCCACGATGATAGGGACGGGCCCTGGCCCCCCGGTTAGGAGAACGCAGCCAGCGAGGTCGTGCCCTGCCGCCGGCGCACGGCGCGTACGGCCGCGGCGAGGCGGCGGACGCCCTCGTCGAGCCGGTCCGGCTCGAGATAGGAGAACGACAGGCGCAGGGCGGCGTACTCCGCCGACTCCGCCATCGTCGCCCCCCCGGGCGTGACCCCGACGCCCTGGCGGATCGCCTCGCTCCACAGCTGGCGCTCGTCGATGGGACGCTCGAACGTGACCCACAAGTGGTGGCCGCCGAGCGGGCGCATCGTCACCGCTTCGTCGCCGAGCCGGCGGTGCAGCGACTCGAGGAGGCCCTCGGCCCGGTCGGCGTAGACCGGGTTCATGCGCTCGAGGAGCTGCTCGTGGTGACCGCTCGCCAGGTAGCGCTGGGCGAGTCGCTGGACGAGGCTCGACGTGTGCAGGTCGGTCTCCATCTTCAGCGCGCCGAGCCGGCTGCGCACGGGGCCGGTCGCCGCCATCCACCCGAGACGCAGGCCTCCGCCGATCGTCTTCGAGAGCGAGTCCACGTAGATGACGTGCTCGGGGGCGCGCTCGCGGAGCCGGCGGCGCTCGGGCGAGCCGAAGCGCACGGTCGCGTAGACGCCGTCCTCGAGCACGAAGAACGAGCGCTCGCGCGCGAGCTCGATGAGGCGGGCGGCCCGCTCGTCGGAGAGGTCGCGGCCGGTCGGGTTCTGGGAGGAGCCCTGCAGCGCGACGAGCTTCACCTCGTGCCGGGCGAGCACCCGCTCGAGCGCGTCGACGTCCATCCCGTCCTCGTCGACCGGCACGCCGATGACCCGGGCGCCGGTCGCCTGGAGCGAGCTGAGGATCCCGATGAACGTGGGCGACTCGCAGACGACGACGTCACCGGGCGCGACGACGGTGCGGCAGGCGAGGTCGATGCCCTGGCGGGCTCCCGACGTGACGAGGATCTCGTCGGCGTCGGAGGCGAACCCGTGCTGGCGCCCGCGCTGCGCCAGCTCCTCGCGGAGGGCCGGCAGGCCGTCCGGCTCGGAGTAGGCGAGCGCGTCGCCTCCGAGGTCGGCGAAGATGTCGGCGCTCAGCCGGGCGAGCTCGGCGGCCGGGTAGAGGTCCGGACTCGGCCACCCGGTCGCCAGGGAGACGATGCGCGGGTCGCTCGGCATGTGCAGCGAGGCGGCGAGCATCTCGTTGGGGTAGGACTGGCGCAGGCGGGGCAGCACCGAGCGCTGCCACTCGACGCCCTCGCCGGCGCGGGCCGGGGGGACGGAGCGCACGAACGTGCCGCGGCCGACGGTCGCGGTGACGTAGCCGAGCTCCGCGAGGCGGCGGTAGACGCGCACCGCGGTCAGGTGGTTGACGCCGGCGTCCTCGGCCAGCGCTCGCGTGGTCGGCAGCTTCTCGCCCGGCGCGAGCTTCCCCGCGTCGATCGCGGCGCTGAACCGTTCGACCATCTGCGCGGTCAGCGACGCCGCTCCCGCGCGATCGAGGTCAGACAAGTCCACTTTGTACGACATTGAATCGTGCTCCATCGCTGGGATGATGCCATTGTCCCCACACAAGGTCAATCAATGTCGATCATTCCCCGCCCCGAATCCGCCCCGTCGCGCCTCCACCTCGAGGGCGTGACGATCCGTTACGCGTTCCCCGACGACTTCCGGGAGCTTGCGCGGCTGGCGATCCTCGACAGCCGGGCACTGCCGGAGGGCGTCGTCCTCGTCGCCGAGGTCGGCAACGAGCTGCGGGCCGCCCTCGCGGCCGATGGCACGGCGATCGCGGACCCCTTCCACCCCACCGCGGACCTCGTCTCCCTCCTGCGCGAGCGCGCCCGCCAGCTCGAAGCCGCGCAGCGGCACGACGAGCGCTCGCACCCACTCCGACGGCTCGTCCCGCGCCGGCGGCTCGCCGGCAACGGCTAGCCGGCGGCAGCGCGCGCGGCGGCGACCGGGACCGATCCCTCCCCCGGTCGCCGCCGCTCAAGCGTGCCTACGCGTGCGCCGGCGCGAGCAGCTCCGTCATCGCTCGGCTGACGGGAACCTGCCCGCCGAGCACCTCCGTGCGCTCGATCATGAAGTTGGCGAGGCTGTCCCGCACGAACTCCAGCGCCCGTTCGTCCGACTCCTCCGCGGCGGCCTGGTCGCGGAAGAAGCTGATCGTGAGGATCTCGCCGCCTCCGCAGTCGAGCGCGTGATAGGCCTCGAACCCGTCCATCCGCTCGATCTGGGCGGCGAACACCTCGTCGACCACGTGCATGAGATCGTGTACCGAGTCGCTCGCGAACCGGTAGCGGCGGACGCTGCCGAACTTCGCCGCGCCGCCGACGTGGCCCGGCTCGAGCATGTCCCGCGCGGCGCGGCTGACAATGATCTCGCCGCCGAGCGTCTCGATCCGGACGAACTCCATGTCGCCGAGGTGGGTGGTGGTCCAATGTTGGGCCAGATCGCGCGAGGCCTCGGCTCCGTCGGCATCGCGGAAGACGCTCATCGTCATGACCTGGCCGTCGCCGCAGTCGAGGAACTCGTACGAGACGAAGCCCTCCCGCGCGCTGATCTCGTCGGCGAAGCCCTCGTCGACGCGGCGGGTGAGATCGTCCATCGAGCCCCGCTGAAGGCGGTACCGCCTGACGCTTGCGAACATGGCTGCTCCCTTCGCTTCGGCCTTCCCTCGACGGTACTCCTGGTTCGTGGGAGGTCAAGCCCGCGCGGCGGCCGGCTCCCGCGGCAGTTCGAAAAAAACGACGGCTACGAGGGGCGGGTTCGGCCGCCGCGGCGACGGTGATGCGTTTTGGTGCGGTAGAGGACCTGTAATCCGCATCACCGCCACCGGAGGCCGGAGCCCTCACCCCCTCGCGGCCGTCGTTCAAGCGGTCGGTCCTGGCAGCAGAATGCTGCGGAGACCGCAAACGCCGGCTACTTCGTCGGCGAGCACCCCCGCAGGCGGTAGATCGTCACCTCCGCCCCCGGCCGCTGGTACGCGCTCGGGTAGTAGTCGAAGCTCCAGTCGAAGTTGAACTTCACCGCGCTCGAATACGGGCTGACGTGGTAGACGACGTCGGAGGCCGCGCGGAGCGCGCGGTAGTACGCGATCGCGTCCGGCACGGCCTTGGGGTCGTTCAGCGCGCGGCCGTACTGCGTCGAGCCGATGAGCACCCAGCAGTAGCCGCCGCGCACGTAGGCGCCGACGCGGGCGGCGTTCAGCGTGCGCTCGTAGTCCTCGACCCGGACCACCCGCCCGGCGGCGCCCTTCCGGATCGCCCTGCCGAGCTTCGAGTTGAGGGTCGTGCTCGTCATGAACTTGCGCCAGCGCGAGCCGTCCCGCGCCGGCGGGATGAACCGGCCGGGATCGGACAGCCACGAGTTCGGGAACACCGGCTCCATCACGATCTTCGACCCGGCGGGGACGTTCGCGACCATCCACTGCCGCACGAGCTGGCGGCTGTCGGCGCGCGAGAGCACGATGTCGTTGCGCACGGACGTCCACAGCGGCTGCGCGAGCAGCGC
>JAOPZQ010000460.1 GCA_025964075.1 Solirubrobacterales bacterium
GGCGCCGGGGCGGTGACCCCGCCAGCGGCCGCGGGCGTGTTCGCGATGGCGCTTCCGGAGCGACTTCTCGCGGGCGGCACCACGCCTCCGCTGCGGGCACCCGAGCGCTTCGATCTCGTCGGCCTCGAATGGGCATCGCCTGGCGGGGCCCACGTTCAGCTGCGTGCCCGCCGCGCCGGGGGCGGCTGGAGCCGGTGGGTGGAAGCGACGGTGAACGATGGCCACGGCCCGGACGGCGCGACCGAGCGGCTCCTCACCGACCCGATCTGGACCGGCCCGTCGGATGAGTTCCAGGTGCGCTCGGCGGAGGTGTTGCACGACGCGCGCCTGCACTTCGTGCGGCCGACCCGGACCGTCGCCCTCGCGGCGCGCACCCCGCTGGCCTCACCCGTCCTCCCGGCCGGTCCCGGGCAGCCACGCATCCTGGCGCGCGCCGCCTGGTCGGCCGGCACGAGCCGCCCGAGCGCGGCACCGGGATACGGCGCCATCGAGCTGGCGTTCGTGCACCACACCGAAACCGCCAACACCTACTCGGCGGCCGATGTGCCGGCCATGATCCGCTCGATCTTCCACTTCCACCGCGACGTCAGGGGCTGGCACGACATCGGCTACAACTTCCTCGTCGACCGGTTCGGCCGCGTCTACGAGGGCCGCGCGGGCGGGATCGACGAGGCGGTCGTGGGCGCGCAGGCGGGCGGCTACAACCTCGTCTCGACGGGCGTCGCCGTGCTGGGCACCTTCGAGTCCCAGCCCCCGGGCGCGACGACGCTCGACGCGCTCGCGCGTCTGCTCGCCTGGAAGCTCGCTCTACATGGCATCGCGCCCGCCGGCCAGACGACCGTGCGGGTCAACTCGTCGGGAGCGGTGTTCAGTCGCTACCCCGCAAATGCCCATGTGCGACTGAGTCGGATCTCGGGACACCGCGACGGCGACAGCACCGTCTGCCCGGGCACCGCGCTCTACCGCCGCCTCCCACGGCTGCGCTCGAAGGCACGCAATCTCGCGCCACGAGTCGCGGCGTGCGCGATCACGACGCCGGGCCCCCAGGTCACCTATCCGGCGCCGACGACGGTGCGCGGGCAGCTGACGATCTTGGGCGGCACGCCGATCACGAACGCCGCGCTCGAAATTCAGGGCCGGGACCGGGAGGGAGAGACGACGCTTGTCCAGACCGTCACCGACGCCGGCGGTGGCTGGTCCGCGGAGTTGGCGCTGCCCAACAACGGGGCGGTCCGCGCCCTCTTCCGCGGCGACGGCTCGAACCCGGCCGTGGTCTCGCCAACGCTGTACGTCCTCGTCGCGCCCGCCATCTCGCTGCAGACGCCGGCGCCGACGAGCGTGCCGGGCGCCGCGGTGCAGGTCAGCGGCCAGGTGCAGCCACCGAAGCCACGGGTTCGCGTCGTCGTCTCGCGTCTGGCCCCCGACGGAACGGCCAAGCAAGTTCAATCCACGAAGCTCACGGCGAACCAGGGAAGCTTCGCGACGTCGCTTCGGCTGACCGAGCCGGGCCAGTACGCCATCGTCGCGCGCACCGCCGCCGACGCCACGAACGCCGCCGGCGCCGCGCCGCCGATCCTGCTCACGGTCGCATAGCCGCGGGCATCGCGTTGCTCACGGGAGCGTCGGCACCGCTGTCACCGTGTCGGTCGTCTGGGTTGGCCGGAGGAGTGTTCGAGAAGACGGCACACGCGGAGGGTTCGATCACGGCGGTGAGGACGAGCGCCGAGATGTGGTCCCGGCTCTGGGCGATGAGCTCGATGCCGCCGGCCGCGACGCCGTACTCGTAGTGATCGCCGAGAAACGACACTTCCGTCACCGAGACGGCGAGCGCGTTGGCGCTGTCGACGATGTCCCGGTTGTCAGTCGTCTCGACGAGCCGGATCGACTCGGGCCTGATCGCGATCGTCACGTCGGTCCCGACTGGCACGTCGGTCGCAGCCGCGAGGAGCGGCCGGCGCCCGCCGTGCAGAGCGATCTCCAGGATGCCGTCCGCCCGTCGCGCCTGAACGAGTCCGCGCAGGAGATTGCCGTCAAGTGCATCGTCACGCGCGGGGTCGCGCGCCACCCACCGTCTCATGCGCGAGCGGGGTCGTCGGCGGTCTCGGGGATTCGCAGCATCCGCCCGAGCCGTGCGGGCATCCACCAGTTCCAGCGTCCCATCAGAGCGACGAGGGCGGGCACGAGCAGGGTGCGCACGATGAACGCGTCGAGCAGGATGCCGAGGGCGAGTCCGGTCGCGATGACGCGCACGGGCAGATCCGGGTTGGTGCTCAGCGACAGGAACGAGAGGGCGAGGATCAGCGCTCCGGATGTCACGAGCCTCCCGGTGTGTCCGAGCGCACCGACGATGGCCTTCGGGGTGGATCCGTTGTGGTCGTACTCCTCGCGCATGCGGGCGAGCAGGAAGACCTCGTAGTCCATCGAGAGCCCGAACAGGAACGCGAAGACGAGGATCGGGATGAAGTCGCGGATCGCGCCGGTGGCGGGGACCCCGTATACGAAGCTCGAGCCGTGCCCCTGCTGCCAGAAGAGCACGAGGAAGCCGTAGGAGGCGCCCAGCGAGATGACGTTGAGCACGACGGCCTTGGCGGCGAGCACGATCGAGCGAAACGCGCGCGCGAGCAACAGGAAGGTCAGCAGGGCGATGACCCCGAGCATCAGCGGGAAGTTGCCGTACACGGCGGAGACGAAGTCCTTGTTCTGGGCCGTGTTCCCGCCGACTTCGGCGCCACCGGGCACCGACACCATCCGGGATCGGAGCGCGTCCACGAGCGCCTTGCCCGCGGTCGTGCTGCCCTGCGCGCGCGGGATGACGCTCACGAGAGCGTCGTTGCCGTGGCGGAAGCTCGGTGTCGCCGGGGCGAGGGAGGTGTAGACGCCGGGGGTGCTGTTCGCGATCGCGGCGACGCGGGCCGCTCCGGCCGCGCCGCCGTGGGTGAGCACCTGCACGGGGAAGACGACGGCGCTCGGCACTCCTTGGCGGCCTAGGGACTGGAGCGTGCGGGCGGCGGGCGTCGCGGTCGAGAACGCCGTCGTGCTGGGCTGCCCGGTGTTCATCGAGAGCGCGGGGGCGGCGAGCGCGACGATGATCGCCAGGCCGGCGGCGCCGGCGACCCAGCGACGGCGCACGACGAGACGGCCCCAGCGGGCCCAGCCGCGACTGAAGCTGGTCGAGGTGCGGTGGATGCGGTGGCGGTCCAGCGCCGGCCCCCAGGCGGCGAGGGTGACCGGCAGGAGCGTCACCGCCGCGGCCAGGGCGACGAGCGGGATCAGCATCCCGCCGAGACCGATGCTGCGCAGAAACGGCACGGGGAGAACGATCAGCGAGAGCAGTCCGACCGCGACGGTGAGGCCGCTGAGCACGACGGCGTGACCCGCGGTGGCGCCCGCGGCCCGGATCGCGGCCTCGTTGTCGAGACCTCGCTCGCGCTCCTCACGCCAACGCGTGACCACGAGGAGCGAGTAGTCGATCGCGACGCCGAGCCCGATGAGTGCGACCAGGTACTCGACGAGGAAGCTGACGGCGGTGACCTGCTCGAGCGCTCCGACGAGCAGAAAGCTGATGAGGATCGAAGCGATCGCCATCAGCAGCGGCACCACGGCGATCGCGGAGCCGAAGACCAGCACGAGGATGACGAGCGCCCCGACCATTCCGATCAGCGTCTCGACGAGCGTGCTCGGACCGCCGCCGCCCCCACCGGACTGCAGCTGCTCGAACCCCGTCACGCTCACCGTCGCGCCGGCCGGCGCGGCGGCGCGCAGCACCGGAGCGATCCGGTCGATGACGCCCTGACCGAGTGGGACGTCGGGATTGGGCATGTCGATCAGCGCCCAGGTCGTGCGCCCATCAGCCGAGACGAGCTTGGGATTGTGGGTGTTGGCGTAGTCGGCGACCCCCACGCGGCCGGCGCGCGGCACGGCCGCGAACGTCCGCGCGGCGGTGGCCTGCCCGACGGGCGTGCGCATCGATTGCCCAGGCGGAAGCTGCAGGACGGCGATCGTGGGCTGCTCGTTGCCGTCGAGGCCGAAGCGCTGCTGGATCTGGTGGTTGGTGTCATAGCCCGGATTCCCGGGTGTGGCGAAGGTATGGGTGAGGCTGCCGGTCGTCGAGGACAACGTGAGGACGCCCGCGACGGCGAGCCCGACCCAGGCGAGGGCTACGAGCCGGCGGTGGCGCAGCGCGAGATGCGTGATCGGGTTCATGCCCGGCACCGTAGGCTCCGCGCGGGCGCCTGTCGTCGGCCGCGCGGACGCACCCGGGATCGGCTGCGCGGTCTACGTAAGGGCGTGTTCGCCCGCTTCCGCGTACTTCTGCAGCCGTACCCGAGCGCCGTCCGCTCGGCCGATGACGCGCGGTAGGCGGCGGAGTAGCGTTGAGACGATGTCGAAGCGCGGCCTCCGATCCTGGGACGTTGCGCTCGCCGCGTTGGGAGCCGCCGCGCTGATCGTCGAAGGGCAGCTGCAAGCGAAGGGGGGCCTGTCGCCTGGGGCGTACGCTCTCGCGGTCGCCGCTGCGGCGCCCCTCGCTTGGCAAACTCGGGCGCCGCTTCCAGCGCTGGTCGGTGTCGAGGCCGGTGCGGTTTTGTCTGTCGTTGCGTTTCGCGCCAGCTGGGCCGCGACCGGAATGCTGGTCGTCGGGCTCTACACGGTCGCGCTCCTCGGGGATCGCCAACGATCGTTGGCGGTCGGAGGGATCACCGCGATCGGCGTGGTGGTCGCGATCGTGCTGATCGAGGGCTCGGTGGAGCTGACGGGCATCGGGGTGCGGCTGCTGCTCGTATTCGCGTCACTCGCGGTCGGCGACACGATCCGCTCTCGCGGGGCGCTGCGCGCCGCGGCCCGCGAGCAGGCGGTGCGCGAAGCGCGTGAGCGGGAGGACGAGGGCCGGCGTCGTGCGGCTGAGGAGCGCCTGCGGATCGCTCGCGAGCTCCACGACACGCTCGCTCACTCACTCGTCGCGATCAACGTCAGGGCCAGCGTGGCGGTGGACCTGCACGACTCACAGGACCCGTCCGCAGCGCTGCAGGACATCAAACAGGCCTCGGCCACCGCGCTGCGCGATCTACGCGCGACCCTGAGCCTCCTGCGCGAGCAGGACGACGACGCTCCGACCGCACCGGCGTTCGATCTCGACGCGCTTCCGGGGCTCGTGGACAATGCCCGGACCGCCGGACTGCGGGCGGACGTGGATGTCGACGTCGACGGCGTTGCCGTCCCGTCCGCGATCGGCGGAGTGGTATTTCGGATCGTCCAGGAGGCGCTGACCAACGTATTGCGCCACGCCGATGCATCGAACGCGCACGTGCGCGTTCGTGCCAGCGCGGATGCGCTCGACGTCGAGATAACCGACGACGGTCGGGCCAACGGCCAGGGTGCCGATGCGGGTCTTGGCCTGCGCGGCATGGCCGAACGCGCGGCGGCACTCGGGGGCCGGGTCAACGTCGGTCCGCGCGAGGAAGGCGGCTGGCGTGTCCACGCCGTGCTTCCGCTCAGCGGCGGAGACCGCCGGTGACGGCCACCCGGGTCGTGCTCGCCGAGGACCAGCCGATGGTCCGAGCCGGCTTCCGCGCGCTGCTGGACTCCAGGAGCGACATCGAGGTCGTCGGCGAGGCCGCGACGGGAGCGGAGGCGCTCGACCAGGTCCGCGCGCTGCGCCCCGACCTCGTGGTGATGGACATCCGGATGCCCGAGATGGACGGCCTGGAGGCCACCCGTCGCATCACGAGCGACCCCGCGCTCAACCAGACGCGGGTCTTGGTGCTGACGACGTTCGAGCTTGACGAGTACGTCTTCGGGGCGCTCGACGCCGGCGCCAGCGGCTTCCTGCTCAAGGGGGGCGAGCCGGCCGACCTCGTCCACGCGATCCGGGTCGTCGCCGGCGGCGAGTCGCTCCTCGCCCCCAGCGTCACGCGCCGGCTCATCCAGACCTACATCTCACGACCGCAGCCCTCGGCGAAGACCCGAAATGACGGCCTGGGGGAGCTGACGACCCGCGAGCGCGAGGTCCTCGGCCTGATCGCCACGGGACTGACCAATGCTGAAATCGCCGAGGCGCTACAGCTCAGCCCCCTCACAGCGAAGACGCACGTGTCGCGCATCCTGATGAAGCTGGGCGCGCGCGACCGAGTCCAGCTCGTCATCGTCGCGTACCAGACCGGAATCGTCGCGCCGTAGGTCCGCCGCGAGACACGGCGCGTGCTCGGAGCGTATGTCCAGGGCCCGCGGAGCCCGGTTCCGGGACCCGGAGGAGTAGCCGAAGTGCGTTCGCCAGGCCGACGACACCCGGCTGAGCCCGCCGTAGCTTCCTTCAGGATCCGATCCACGGAGCTCGAGGCGACGTCGTGGTGCGGACTCCCCGCTAGTGTGCGGGGCCTGCTCGACCGCCATCCGTCCCCCGCCGCAGCCGACCGCGCCGGGTCCCGCTCGCTGCTGCGCGTCGGTGTCCAGCTTCCCGAGGTCGAGCGCCTCGTGCCCTGGCCCGAGTACCTGGCGATGGCCCGGGCGGCCGAGGCGGTCGGATTCCACTCGATCTGGGTCGGTGACCACCTGCTCTACCGCGGGGACGGGCGCCCCGAGCGGGGGCCGTGGGAGGCGTGGACGGTGCTGTCCGCGCTGGCGGCCGCGACCGAGCGGGTGACGCTCGGCCCGCTCGTGGCATGCACGGCGTTCCATCCTCCGGCGCTGATCGCCAAGATGGCCGCGACGATCTCCGAGGTCAGCGGCGGGCGCTTCGTCCTCGGCCTCGGCGCCGGCTGGAACGAAGAGGAGTTTCGCGCCTTCGGCCTGCCCTACGACCACCGGGTGTCCCGCTTCGAGGAGTCCTTTGCGGTGATTCGCGGACTGCTCGCCGGCGAACGCGTGACGATGGCCGGCCGCTATGTCGAGGCGGCGGACGCCGTCGTCCTGCCGGCCCCGGCACCGCCGCCCCGGCTGATGATCGGCAGCAACGGGCCGCGCATGCTCTCGATCGCTCTGCCCCACGTCGAGATCTGGAACACCTGGTACGAGGACTACGGCAACCGCGCGGAGGGGTTCGCCGCGCTCAACCAGCGGATCAGCGCCGCCGCCCGCGACGCCGGCCGCGCACCCGAGACGATCGCCCGCAGCGCGTGCGTCCACGTCGCGCTCGCGCACCGAGCCGGAGAGCGGCCGGTCACCGCCGGCGCCCCGCCCGTCGAGGGGACCGCCGAGCGGATCGCGGCCGAGCTCGGGGACCTCGCGGCGGCCGGCGCCGACGAGGCGATCCTCGTCGTCGACCCGATCACCGAGCGCTCGATCCGCGAGCTGGCGGAAGTCGTCGCACTCGTGTCCGCCGTCTGAGAACGCACCGCGGGTCCGCGTCCGAGCCCGGCGCTGACCCCCGCTGCTATCGGATGCGCGCGGCGCCCTCGTGAAGCGGCGGCCTCAGGGGGCCGAGGTCGACATCGCCCGCTGCCAGGTGCGCAGATAGGCCTCGGCGGAACGGAAGAGCAGGGCGTCTGCGGCCTTGCCCGTGGGCTGCCGGCTCATGTACGCGAGCAGGTCGGCGTAGAGGCCGTAGTGCGCGACACCGTCCGTGTTCAGGTCGAACGTGCGCTCTCCGGTCCGCTCGCGGGTGAACGTGATCTTCCCGTCGTAGGAGCGGAACGGGTAGCGCAGCGGGTTCTGAGCCGCGCCGGGATCGGGCTCCGGTGAGCTGGCCAGACCGCCGGTGTCGGTGCCGAGGCCGACGCCGAGGAACTGCCCGGCACGTACGTCGTCCTTGAAGCGGAGGATCGTCTGCGCCAGCTTGCCGGCGGTGTCCGGGCGGGCCGACGCGAACCCGCCGAGCGCGTACAGGCGCCGGAGGTCCGAGGGCGTCCACACGCCGCCGGTGTCGGTGTGGCTGGACACGAGCGGGTAATGCCTGGCCTCGGCCATGTGGAGTACCTGCAGGCGCGCGCGCTCGCTGAGGTGATCGACCTCGATCAGCATGTGCGCGTCCATCAGGCGCCGCACGAGATAGACGCCCAGATCGGTCAGGCCCTTGTCGTTGCACGAGCTTCCCTGACCTGCCTCCGGGCACGGCCCGGTCGCGAACGGCAGGCCGGTCTGGGCGACCTGGAACAGGCTGATGAACGTCCCCTTCGCGCCGTCCTCCAGCGCCGCGCCGGCGAAGGCGTTGTCGACCCAGTGGGCGATGAACGTCGCCCGGATGCCGAGACGCTGGTAGAGGGCGATGCCGCGATCGACGGAGTCGCGGTCGCACGGGGTCTGACCGAGCAGCTGACTACAGCCGAACAGGTCGGAGGACTCGACCCCCATCAACACCGCGAGCTTCCCTTGCTCGATCACCCGGCGTGCCTGCCGGGGGTCGAACACCAGCCGGAACCAGCCGCGACCGGGGCCGCCGCTCTGCGCGTCGACGTAGTCCTGCATCGCGCGCAGCCGCTGCGCCTCGAGCTCGATCGTCGCCGTCTCGTCGCATGAGTGCGCACGCGAGAGCTGGATCTCGCACA
The DNA here is from genome assembly GCA_025964075.1 of Solirubrobacterales bacterium. Taxonomy (GTDB): domain Bacteria; phylum Actinomycetota; class Thermoleophilia; order Solirubrobacterales; family Solirubrobacteraceae; genus JAOPZQ01. The sequence goes on from JAOPZQ010000460.1 coordinate 8,478, forward strand.
ACGCCTGATCCTCGACGAGCTGCGCCGTCACCAGCCGCAGACCCGCCATCCACGCCCGCTGCAGCCACACGTAGTAGGTCTGCTGGTGGGTGTACGTGTCGTACGTCGGCCATCCCGTGAACGTCGGCCAACCGTGCGTGTCGTGCGAGCCGACGGGCAACCCCGTGCGGACCAGGTTGCCGGTGACGTCCAGGCCGCCATCCCGACCGTGCACGCTCGAGTCGTGTCCGAGCGCCTCGCCGATCCCGAAGCGATCGAAGCTCTCCCCGTAGATCATCCGGCCGCCCGCGCGCATGTCGGCCGTGATGTGCAGATGCGGGTCGGCGTAGCCGAATACCGTCCCGTCGCGGTTCCGGCCGTGGCGCGGATGCCCCGATGCCCCGACCTCCGCCTCCGGGTAGGGCAGGCACCCGCGTGCGACCGTGAACCGGAACCGCCCGTCGGGACCCGCTCCGACCGCCGTGGCGAGCGCACCCGTGTCGGCAGCCGCGGTCAACCACCGCCCGCCAACGGTCGAACG
>JAOPZQ010000471.1 GCA_025964075.1 Solirubrobacterales bacterium
TGTTCGACCCTCAGTGAACCCGAGCGCCGAACGTCGACAGCGACGCGTCGACGACCTGCGGCTCGTGCGGGAAGGCGATCTGCTCGAGGGGCTTCGAGTACGGCATCGGCAGGTCGGCGCCGGTGACGCGGACGATCGGGGCGTCGAGGTCGTCGAACGCCTGCTCCTGGATCAGCGCCGCGAGGTTCGCGCCGACGCCGCCGTGGGGCCAGCCCTCCTCGACGATCACGACCCGGTTCGTCTTGCGCACGGAGGCGAGGATCGTGTCGAGGTCCAAGGGCCGCAGCGTGCGGGGGTCGATGACCTCGGCCTCGACCTCGTGCTGCTCGGCGAGGATCGCCGCCGCCTTCTCGGCCGTGACGGCCATCCGCGAGATGCCGATGATCGTCACGTCCGTGCCCTCGCGGCGGACGGCGGCCTGGCCGAAGTCGACGACGAAGTCCTCGTCGTCCGGCACGTCGCCCCGCTGGCCGTAGAGGTACTCGTGCTCGATGAAGATGACGGGGTTGTCGTCGCGGATCGCGGCCTTCAGCAGGCCCTTGGCGTCGGCCGCGGTGGACGGCACGGCGACCAGGAGCCCCGGCACCTGGAGGTACATCGCCTCGAGGCAGTGCGAGTGCGTGGGGCCGAGCTGGTGGCCGGCGCCCTGTGGCATCCGCACGACCATCGGGACGCGTGCCTGGCCGCCGAACATGTAGTGGATGTGCGCGGCGTGGTTGACGATCTGGTCGAGGGCGAGGAGCGAGAAGTTGATGGTCATCAGCTCGACGACGGGCCGCAGGCCGGTCATCGCGGCGCCCACGCCCATCCCGACGATCGTGTTCTCCGAGATCGGCGTGTCGCGGACGCGCTTCTCCCCGAACTCCTCGAGCAGCCCGGCGGTGACCTTGAACGCGCCGTTGAAGACGCCGATGTCCTCGCCCATGAGCATCACGGTGTCGTCGCGCTGCATCTCCTCGCGCAGCGCCTGGTTGAGCGCCTCGCGGTAGCGGAGGACGGGCACCTACTTCGTCCCCTGAGCCTCGTCGCTGGGGCCGGAGCCCATGTCTCCCGCGTGATGGCTGTACGCCTCGCCGCCGGAGATCGCCATGTCGCGCTCGTCCTCGCCGCGGTGGGGCTCGGGCGAGCGCTCGTCGACCGAGTACCAGCCGCGCACCTGGCCGCCGAGCACGTAGACGTTGTCGTAGAGGGACTCGGGCGGCGGGAACGGCGAGGAGTCGGCGAACGCGACGGCCTCGTCGATCCGCGCCATGACCTCGGCGTCGAGCGCCTCGACGTCCTCCGCGCTCATCACGCCCTCGGCCACCAGCCGGTCGGAGAAGAGCGTGATCGGGTCGCGCTGGCGCCACTCCGCGACCTGCTCCTTGGTCCGGTACTCCTCCGGATCGGCCATCGAGTGCCCGCGGAAGCGGTAGGTGATCGCCTCGACGAGCACCGGCTGGCGCTCCTCGCGCGCCCGCCGCAGCGCCTCGCGGATGACCGCGTGGGTGTCGAGGACGTCCATGCCGTCGCAGCGCATGCCGGGGACGCCGAAGCCCTCGCCCTTGCGCTGCAGGTCCGTCACCGCGGAATGGCGCTCGAGTGCCGTGCCCATGCCGAACTGGTTGTTCGTGACCATGAAGACGACCGGCAGCTTCCAGAGCGCGGCGAGGTTCATCGTCTCCCCGAATGTCCCCTGGTTCGACGCGCCGTCGCCGAAGGTGCACAGCGTCGCGTCCTCGGTGCCCAGGTAGTCCGAGGAGAGGCCGAAGCCGGCGGCGAGCGGGAGGTTGCCGCCGACGATGCCGTAGCCGCCCATGAACCGCCGCTCGAGGTCGAACATGTGCATCGAGCCGCCGCGGCCCTTCGAGCAGCCGGTCTCCCGTCCGAAGAGCTCGGCCATCACCGCGTTGGGATCGGTGCCGCGCGCCAGCGCGTGGCCGTGCGAGCGGTAGGTCGAGATCAGGTAGTCCTCGGCACGCATCGCCCGCACCGAGCCGACGATCGTCGCCTCCTCACCGATTGCGAGGTGCAGGAAGCCGCCGACCTTGGCCTTGGCGTACATCTCGCCGGCGCGTTCCTCGAAGTGCCGGATGAGGATCATGGCGTGGAGCCACTCGCGGGCTACGTCGGCATCGGGCAGCTGATGCGCCGTCTCGGCGCCGTCCGATCTCGCCGCTGCCGAGGCCTTCGCCATGTGCGGCTGACGATAGCGCAGGCAACCGGGCACCCCCGAAGCGAGCCCCCCCGACCGGGGGGATCAGCGGCGGCGGCGCCAGCGGGACGCGCGGGGCGGCTCGACGACCTCGCGCTCGATCGGCCCGGAGCGAAGCTCGGCGCCCTTGCGGATCCACGCCCACTCCTCGTCGTAGCGAATCCGATCCCACCGCGGATCGGGCTCGACGATGAGGCGGCACACCGCCTCGACATGCGCCTCGGCGAGCTCCTCCGGCGACGCCGTGAACGTGTACTGGTCGAACTGCAGCGCGAACGTCCGGTCCCGCTCGGCGTGCGTCCACGGCACGTCGTCGAGCAGGAGCGTGCCGCCGGGGCGGAGCAGCCGCTGGGCGAGGACGACCGAGGGGCCGTCGAGCAGGAGGTTCTTCGCGCCGTCGAGGTAGATGAAGTCGAAGCGCTCGACGCCCGCCTCGACCGCCTCCTTCAGCCACCACGCGTACGAGGAGTGACGGATGCGGATCGGGTCGACGAGGTCGCGCACGCCGACGCGGTCCCAGACCGTCTCGCACCACTCGCGCGCCGGGCTCTCGGTGTCGAACTGACCGGTGTCGACGGTCGTCACCCGCCCGCGGCCGAGCACCTGCAGCGCGCCCGCCATGTAGGCCGACGAGCAGCCGTAGCACGTGCCGACGTCGAGAACGTCCGAGCAGCGCTCCGCGACGACGTGGTCGAAGACCTTGCGCCCCTGCTCGGCCGTCATCCACTGGACGTCGCGCAGCCCGTCCGCGAGGCGCGCGAACGCCGCTGACGTGTCGATCGTCGGCGCCTCGCTCACGCGCAGGAGTCTGGCACAGCGGCGGTTCAGCGGGCGAAGAAGCGCACGAGCTCGGCGGTGGCGTCGACGTCGAGCGAGGCGGCGTCGTCCGGCGGCCACCCGTGACGGGAGCCGACGATGCGGACGAGCTCGACCCGGTGACCGCCGGAGCACCCGCGCCAGGAGAACCGCGTCACGCCCGCGCTGACGGTTCGGGCC
>JAOPZQ010000530.1 GCA_025964075.1 Solirubrobacterales bacterium
CATGCCGTGGCTCTTTTGCAGCCGCTTGATGAGATCGAGAATCTCGGCCTGCGTCGTCACATCAAGTGCGGTCGTCGGTTCGTCAGCGATCAGCACCTGCGGATTACAGGCCAGCGCCATGGCGATCATCACGCGCTGGCGCATGCCGCCCGAGAACTGGTGCGGGTAGTCGTCGATCCGCGCCGTGGGATCGGGTATGCCGACCTCGCCGAGCAGCTCGATCGCCCGCTCGCGGGCCCCCGCCCGCGTAATCGGCTCGTGCGCCCGCAGGACCTCGGCGATCAGCGAGCCGACGCGGTGCACCGGCGTCAGCGACGTCATCGGGTCCTGGAAGATCATCGCGATCTGCGCGCCGCGCACCGCGCGGAGCTCCGCCTCGGGCAAGCCCAAGAGGTCCCGGCCCCCGAACATCACGGACCCTTCCAGCGACGCGTTCGGCGTGCGGTTCAAAGCGGTCAGCGCCATCCCCACCGTCGACTTGCCGCACCCGGACTCGCCCACCAGCCCGAGGATCTCGGCCGGCGCGAGGTCGATGTCGACGCCGCGCACCGCCCGGACGAGTCCCGCCTCGGTGCGGAAGCTCACGCGCAGGTCGCGCACGGAGAGGAGCCGCTCACTCAACGACGATCCTCGGGTCGAGGAACGTGAACACGGCGTCCGCCAACGCGTTGACGATCACGATGAAGAACCCGCCGTACAGCGTCAGGGCCATCAGCGGCGGAAGGTCCAGATGAGCGACCGACTGCTGCGCGTACTGGCCGATGCCGTTGATCCCGAAGACCGGCTCGATGAGGATGACAGTCCCGCCGATCGCCGCGCCGAAGTCCAGCGCGAACAGCGACGTCAGCGGGATCAGCGACGTGCGGAGCGTGTGGCGCAGCAGCACGCGCCCGCGTGAGAGCCCCATCGCGCGCGCCGTGCGGACGTAGTCCGCCGACTGCGTGTGCAGGAGCGAGCTCCGCACGACGCGTGAGTAGAAGCCGATCGACACCACCGACAGGCAGATCCACGGCAGCACCAGATGCGCCGCCCACTGCCCCGGGTCGTCCGTCAGGTTCACGTAGCCGCCCGCCGGCAGCCAGGAGAACAGCGGCGAGGAGTGCCACTGGAACGTCAGGAGATACAAGAGGACCGCGCCGAGCCAGAAGATCGGCGTCGAGATCCCCGCCATGGACACCACGGTCAACACGCGGTCCGGCCAGCGCCCGGCGGTCAGCCCGGAGATCACGCCGAAGAGCACCCCGAAGAACAGCCAGATCACCGCCGCGCCGACGGCGAGCGAGAGCGTCCGGGGAATGCCCCGGCCGATCGTCGGCAGCACCTTCGTCTGGTCCTGGTAGCTGATCAGGTCGTGCTTGACGAACAGCCGGTTCATCATGTCCCCGTACTGGACCCAGAGCGGCCGGTTGAAGCCCCAGTCGTGGCGGATCGCCGCGATGTTCTCCGGCGTCGGGTGACGGCCGGCCAGGCGGATCGCCGGGTCGCCGCCGGGGATCACGTTGAAGATCAGGAACACGATCACCGAGAGCAGGAACAGCACGAGGACGAGCCCCGCGAGCCGGCGCAGCCAGAACCGGGCCGACCTCACGTGATCACCCCGCGCAGGCGTCCGTGCGGATCGAGCGCGTCCCGCAGCCCGTCGCCGAGCACGTTCAGCGACACCGCCGTGATCATGATCGCGATCCCCGGCGCGATCGTCTGCCATGGCGCGGTGACGATCGTCGAGTAGCCCTGCTCGATGATGTTCCCCCACGACGGCGTCAGCACAGACACGCCGACGCCGAGGAACGACAGCGCGGCCTCGACGAGGATGTTGTTGGCGACGATCAGCGTGAACAGGACGAGCGTCGTGGCGAACACGTTGGGCAGGATCTCCTGGCGCATCACGCGCAGCGGCCCGGCGCCGTGGGCGATCGCCGCCTCCACGAACTCCTGGTTGCGGAGCGCGAGCACCTCGCCGCGTACCGGCCGCGCGATGTAGGGCACGAACACGACCGCGATCACGACGATCGGGATCGCCAGCGACGAGGACCCGACGTGGATCGGCCCGACGTTCAGGCCGCCGACGACCAGCGACGCCGACAACGCCACCGCGAGCAGGTACACCGGGAAGGACCAGATGAGGTCGAGCAGGCGCGACACCGCCCGGTCGACGTAGCCGCCGAAGTAGCCCGCGGGCAGGGCGAGCAGCAGGGCGAGCGCGGTGCAGACGAGCGCCGAGACCAGCCCGACGGTGAGCGACGTCCGGCCACCGTAGAGCACCCGCACGAAGAGGTCGCGGCCGTTCGCGTCGGCGCCGAGGAGGTACTGCCCGCGCCAGCCCGGCCCGATCGGGGTGCCGTCGGCCCGCACGACCGGCAGGCGATGGCCGCCCGAGGAGACCGTCCCCTGGATGTTCTGCACGTTCGGCCCGCGGTGCGCGACGAGGTGCGCCCACAGCGGCGCGCCCGGGTAGCACGCGAGCACGACGAAGAGGAACACGGCGCCGGCGACGAGCGCCGCGCGGTTGCGCCGGAGCCGCCGCCAGGTCATCCGCCAGTTCCCCGAGGCGACGGCGGCCACCGGGCCGGCGGGATCCGCCGTCTCGGTCAGCCGCTCCGGGACCTGGACCGACACGTCACCTCGAGAGCCACATGGCCGGGAACATCTCGTAGTACGTGCCGTTGAAGACCAGGCCGTGCAGCTTCGGCGATACGTACTTGGGGAGCGTGCGGTTGAGGAACGGCACCCACGGAGCTTGCTGCATGAACGACTTGTCGAGCGCCGCCCACTGCGCGTCGCGGGCCGCGCCCAGCGGCATGCGGCGTGTCGCGTCGATCCGGCGATTGAGCGACGGCACGTCGATGTTCGACGTCACCTGGTTGCCGACGTTCACGATCCGCTCGCCGTTCAGCTGCACGTCGACGAAGTCCTGCGCCTCGGGGTAGTCCTGGTCGAACTGGACGAACGCGATCTGCGGGTCGCCCTTCTGCGTCGAGATCGTGTCGAAGTAGACGCCCTCGTCGAGGGTCTTCACGCTCGCCTTGTAGCCGAGCGCGTCGAGCACCGAGGCCATGTACTGCGCCGCCTTGGGCACCGGATCGGTGGCGTGCGACCACACCTGGACGGCCATGCCCTTGGTGCCCGAGGCGGCGACCATCCCCTTCGCCTTCGCGAGGTCGTACGGGTACGGGTCCTGCTTGGCGTAGGCGGCGCCGAGCGTCGGCGGCACGACGTTCTGCGTCGGCGTCCCCTGCCCGCCGAAGATCTTCACGAGCGCGCCGCGGTCCGTCGCGTAGTTGACCGCCTGGCGGACGGCGAGCTTGTCGAACGGCGGCTTGCGCACGTTCATCTCGAAGTACGTGATGTTGTTGCGCGCGTAGACGTGGACCTGGTTCGGGAACTGCGCCTTCAGCGCCGTCAGCCGGTCGGGCGCCACGGCCTCGAAGTACCAGTCGAGCGTGCCGTTCGCGACCTCGTTTACCGCCGCCTCGGGATCGGTCCCGATCTTGATGTCGACGCGGTCGAGGTGGCCGGCCGGCACGCTCGTGCTCCACGAGTGGAAGTTCGGGTTCCGCACGAGCGTGATGTGGTCCTTCGGGACGTAGGCGGAGATCATGTACGGGCCCGTCGCGATCCGCCACTTCGACACCGTCGAGATGTCCTTGTCCGGCGTCCCCTTGGGCACGGCGAACGCGAACGGGATCGCGATGTAGTCGAGGAACGTCCCGTCGGGCTGCGTCAGGTGGAACGTGATCGTGCGCGTCTTGTCGTCGGCCACGATCCCGCTGATCCCGCCCTTGCGCGTCTTCGCGTAGGAGTCCGCGCCGACGATCCCCGAGTAGAAGCCGACCCCGCCCGAGTCGACCCGGAACAGGCGCTCGATCGCGAACTTGATGTCCGAGGGCACGACCTCGCGATTGACCGGCGGCGAGAAGCGCACGCCCGCGCGCATCTGGAACGTGTACGTCTTCCCGCCGTCCGTCACCGCCGGCATCGCGGTCGCGAGGTCGGGAACGATGTCGGCGCCGGCGGCGCCCGAGGTCTTCTTGAAGCCGAGCAGACCGTCGCCCGTCGATTCGAGGATCTCCCAGCCCTCCGTGGCGTAGGACAGGCCGGTGTCGAGATGGTCGGGGTCGTCCGGGATCGCGGCGCGGAGCGTGCCGCCGTTCACCGCGGCGCCGCCGCCCCCGGAGCCGCCACCGCCAGTCGACGGCGTCGAGGACCCGCCGCCGCACCCGGCGAGGGCCGGCGTGATCAGCGCGGTGAGGAGGGCGAGGCGACGCCTCACTTCGCGAGCCACATCGCCGGGAACAGCTCGAAGTACGTCCCATTGAACACGAGCCCGTGCAGCTTCGGCGAGACGAACTTCGGGAACCCGCGGTTGAGGAACGTCACCAGCGGCGCGGAGTCGCGCATCAGCGCCGCGTCGACCTTCGCCCACGCGGCGTTTCGGGCGTCGCCGAGCGGCATCCCGCGCGCCGCGTTCATCTGCGTGTTGAGCGCCGGCACGTTGACGTTGGAGCCGTTGTTGTTGCCGACGTTCGTGATCTTCTCCCCGTTGAAGAGGACGTCGAGGAAGTCCTCCCCCTCGGGGAAGTCCTGGTTCCAGTCGTTGTAGGACACCTGCGGGTCGCCCTTCTGCGTCGCGACGGTGTCGTAGTAGACGCCCTCGTCGAGGGTCTTGACCGTCGCCTTGTAGCCGAGCGAGTCGAGCACCGAGGCCATGTACTGCGCCGCCTTGGGCTGCGGGTCGGTGTTCGACGCCCACACCTGGACCGCCATGCCCTTCGTCCCCGACTGGGAGACCAGCGCCAGCGCCTTCGCCATGTCGTGCGGGTAGAAGCTGTGCTTGACGAACGCGGTTCCGAAGCCCGGCGGGATCAGGTTCTCGCTCGGCGTCCCCTGGCCGCCGAACACCTTGAGGAGCGCTTGGCGGTCGACCGCGTAGTTGAGCGCCTTGCGCACCCGCACGTCGTTCGTCGGCGGCTTCCGGGTGTTCAGCGTGAAGAACGTGATGTTGTTGCGCGCGTACGGGTGGACCTGGCTCGGGTACCGCGCCTTCAGCTCGGTCAGGCGGTCCGGCGCGACCTGCTCGAAGTACCAGTCGAGCGTCCCGTCGGCGACCTCGTTGACCGCCTGCTCCGGCGTCACCCCGACCTGCACCTGGATCTTGTCGAGGTTGCCGTCCGGCGTGTCCGGCGTCCAGGAGTGGAAGCTCGGGTTGCGGACCATCGTGATGTGGTCCTTCGGGACGTACTCGGAGACGCGGTAGGGCCCGGTCGCGACACGCCATCGCGAGAGCGTGGAGATGTCCTTGGCGGGCGTCCCCTTCGGCACGACGAACGTGAACGGCATCGCCATGTACTCGAGGAACGTGCCGTCGGGCTGCGTCAGGTGGAACGTGATCGTCCCCGCGCTGTCGTCGGCGACGATGCCGCTGATCCCGCCCTTGCGCGACTTGGCGTACTTGTCGGCGCCGGCGATCCCGGTGTAGAAGCCGACGCCGCCCGAGTCGAGCCGGAAGAGCCGCTCGATCGTGAACTTGAAGTCCGACGGCGTGACGGCACGCGAGACCGGCGCGGAGAACATCACGTTCGGGCGGACCGTGAACGTGAACGTCAGCCCGCCGTTCGTCACCGTCGGCATCGCCGCGGCGATGTCGGGGACGATCTTCGCGCCCTCGCCGCCCGCGGCCTTCTTGAACGTCAGGAGGCCGTTGTTCGTCGCCTCGAGGATCTCCCAGCTCTCGTTCGTGTAGCCGAGCCCGGGATCGATGTGGTCCGGGTTGTCGACGATCCCGGCGCGGAGCGTGCCGCCCTTGACCGCCGAGCCGGAGCCGGAGCCCGTGCTCGTCCCGCCGCCACCGCC
>JAOPZQ010000556.1 GCA_025964075.1 Solirubrobacterales bacterium
CGCGCTGGCGCTGCTCGGCGGGCCCGCGGGCGCGGCTGCAGCGGCGACGCCGATCGGCGCGGGCGCCGACCAGGCGCGCACCAGCTGGTACCCCGACGCGTAGGGTCTATCCCCCGACGTCGTCGGCGGTGGGACGTTCGGCCGCCGGTTCTCGACGCCGGTGACGGGCCAGGTCTATGCGCAGCCGGTGGTCGCGGGCGGCGTCCTCCTCGTCGCCACCGAGGCCAACCGGGTGTACGGCCTCGATCCTGCGACGGGGGACGTGCGGTGGTCCCGCGACCTGGGGTCGCCGTGGGATCCGTCTGAGATCGGCTGCGGCGACCTGACGCCCACGGTCGGCGTGACGGGCACGCCGGTCGTCGACCCGAACACCGGCACCGCGTATCTCTTCTCGAAGGGCTATGCCTCCGGCTCGTCGGGCCCGGTGCGCTGGCAGGCCCACGCCATCGACGTGCAGACGGGCGCGGAGCGGCCGAACTTCCCGGTGACGATCTCCGGGCCCGCCGACAACGATCCGGGGACGACCTTCCAACCCGCGACGCAGCTCCAGCGTCCCGGGCTGCTGCTGCTGAACGGCGTCGTGTACGCCGGCTTCGGCTCCGACTGCGACATCTCGCCGTTCAAGGGCTGGGTCGTCGGCGTCTCGGCGGGCGGCGCGATCACGGCACGCTGGACGGCGGCCCCCGGCCCCGATGACGGCGCGGGGATCTGGCAGGCAGGGGGTGGCCTCGTGTCCGACGGGCCCGGCCAGATCCTCCTGATGACCGGCAACCAGGGCGCGTTCGACGGCTCCCGGGCGGGCACGAGCCCGCCGCCCCGGCTCGGGGAGTCGGTGGTGCGCCTCCGCGTGCAGGGCGACGGCACCCTGAGCCCGACCGACTTCTTCGAGCCCTACGACGCGCCGAGCCTCGACGCCTGGGACGCCGACTTCGCCTCCGGGGCGCCGGTGGCGCTGCCCGACGCGCAGTTCGGCACGCCCTCGCATCGCCATCTGATGGTCGCCGCGGGCAAGGAGGGCTACGTCTACCTCCTCGACCGGGACCATCTCGGCGGGATGCGGCAGGGGCCGGGCGGCGGCGACGACGTCGTCGACCGTATCGGGCCCTACGGCGGCGTGTGGGCGCGCCCCGCGGTGTGGCCCGGCGACGGCGGCTACGTCTACATCCCGACCGCCTCGGGAGGCACGACGTCCTGGGGGACCGCAGGCGTGCTGCGGATGTACAAGGCCGGCGTCGGCGGCTCGGGCCTGCCGACGCTGGCACTGGCCGGCACCTCCACGGATGCGTTCGGGTTCTCGAGCAGCGGGCCCGTCGTGACGTCGAACGGCACCCAGTCGGGGTCGGCGCTGGTGTGGGTCATCTGGAGCCCGGACGGCAGCGGCGGGGGCGCGCAGCTGCGCGCGTACGACGCGGTGCCGAGGAACGGCGCCCCGGTCCTGCGGTTCAGCGCGCCGGTCGGCCAGGCGGCGAAGTTCGCGCCTCCCGGGGTGTCGGGGAACCGCCTCTACGTCGGCACCCGCGACGGCCACGTGCTCGGGTTCGGCGTCCCGGTCACGCCGTCCCTGAACGGCTCCGGACTCGCGTTCGACAGCACCACCACCGGGCAGCAGCAGACGAAGACGGCGACGCTGACCGCCACGCGCCACGTGACGGTGACCGCCGTGTCGGCCTCGCCGACGCAGTTCTCGGCCGGCACGCCGGCGCCGGCGGCGCCGGTGACGCTCGAGGCCGGGGACCAGATCACGGTGCCCGTCACGTTCGCGCCCACGGGCGCGGGCAGCCTCGGCGGCGCCCTCACGGTCGAGTTCTCCGACGGCCAGCAGCAATTCACCCTGACCGGCGACGGGCGCCTGCCCGCCCCGAAGCTCACGGCGAGCGCTCCCGCGATCTCGTTCGGCGGCGCGCCCGTGGGCGCACATCTGACCGAGAGCGTCGTCTACACCAACACCGGCGGCGCATCGCTGACGATCGGCACGGCGCAGACGCCACAGGCGCCGTTCAGCGTCGACGGCCTGCCCGCGCAGGGTCAGACCCTCGCTTCGGGGCAGTCGGTCACGGTCAACGTGTCGTTCAGCCCGACGAGCACCGGTTCCTACGTCGACGCGCTGACACTGAACAGCACGGGCGGGAACGTCACCGTCGGTCTCTCGGGCCAGGCCCAGGCTCCCGGCCACCTGGTGATCGAGCCCGCCGGCCTCGACTTCGGCTCGATCGCCCCCGGCGCCGCCGTCACCCAGTCCTTCGCGCTTCGCAACGACGGCGGCAGCTCGGTCATGGTCACGAAGTCGAAGCCGCCGACTCGCGGCGGGTTCGTGGCGACGACGAGCCTCGACGAGGCGACGGTGATCGGGCCCGGCCAGACGCTCGTCGAGGAGGTGCGCTTCGCGCCCGCGGCGCCCGGCGCCTTCGAGGACGCCTGGGCGATCACGACCACCGACGGGAGTGGCGAGCACACCGTTCCGCTGCACGGCGTCGCGGCCGCGGCGGCGGGTGCGAGCGCGCTCGGCGGACCGCCGGGGACGACGGTCGCCGGGCCGAAGCCGATCGTGCTTCGTGCGATCCGCGTGACGCCGCGCCATCTCCCGCGACGCGGCTGGCGCACGGAGCGCATCACCGTGCGCTTCGAGCTCTCGGCGCCCGCGCGCATCCGCTTCACGCTCGCGCGGCGGGTCCCGTGGAGCAGCCAGGCCGTGCCGCTGTTCGGCGCGCACGTCGTCGCCGCCCGCGCGGGGCGCAACCGCGTCCGCTTCACGCTGCGCTGGGCCTCCGGCCGCCTGAGCCCCGGGACCTACGTGCTGGTGCTGGCGCCGGACGGGGGCCCGGGGCCGACTCGCCACACGCGCCTGGCCATCGGTCGCTAGCCTAGGCCGCGCCATGGCCACGACACCGTCATCGGAGCCGACGCCGCAGCGCCTTGCGGCGATCCGCGACCAGCTCAAGCTGCTCTCGGACTATCTTTGACCCCGATGCGCTGACCGAGCGCGTGGCGGCGCTCGAGGCCGAGATGGGGGAGCCGGGCTTCTGGGACGACCAGGAGCGCGCGGCGCGCACGAACACCGAGCACTCCAGGGCGTCGCGGCGCCTCGAGACCTACCGCAAGCTCGAGGGCGACGTCGACGACCTCGAGGCGCTCGCCGAGATGGCGGCCGAGGACGACGAGATGGCCGCCGAGCTCGACGGGCAGATCGGTGCCGTCGAGGACCAGCTCGCCGAGCTCGAGGAGGCGCGCCTGTTCAGCGGCCGCTACGACCAGGGCGACGCGCTCGTCACCGTCAACGCCGGCGCCGGCGGCACCGACGCCCAGGACTGGGCGGAGATGGTCCTGCGCATGATCGAGCGCTGGGCCGAGAAGCGCGGGTTCCAGATCGAGGTCCTCGAGGCCTCGGCGGGGGAGGAGGCCGGCATCAAGTCGGCGACGCTGCGCGTCGGCGGGGAGAACGCCTACGGCCTGCTCTCCGCCGAGAAGGGCGTCCACCGCCTCGTCCGGCTCTCGCCGTTCGACGCCGCCCACCGGCGCCAGACGAGCTTCGCCGGCGTCGAGGTCGCACCGGTGATCGAGGGCACGGGCGACATCGAGATCGACGACGACGACCTCCAGGTCGACACCTACCGCGCCAGCGGCGCCGGCGGCCAGCACGTCAACAAGACCGACTCGGCGGTGCGGATCACCCACCGCCCGAGCGGCATCGTCGTGCAGTGCCAGAACGAGCGCTCGCAGTCGCAGAACCGCGCGGTGGCGATGCAGATGCTGCGCTCCCGGCTTGCCGAGCTCGAGGAGCGAAAGCGCCAGGAGGAGATCGCCCGCGAGCGCGGCGAGGCGCAGGACGTCAACTTCGGCTCGCAGATCCGCTCCTACGTCCTGCACCCGTACTCGATGGTCTAGGACCTGCGCACCGGCGTCGAGGTGGGCGACGCGAGCCGGGTGCTCGACGGCGACCTCGACCCGTTCATCCGCGCCGAGCTGCTGCGGAGCGCTTCCTAGGTGACCGAGCGAAGGCGGCGGCCGCCGCAGCAGCCGACCGCTCCGTACCTCGACGCCGTCGTCGCCTACGGCTTCCGGGGCTCGACCCGGTTCCACGTCCCCGGGCACAAGGCGGGCGCCGGAGCGGACCCCGGCCTCGTCAACGCCGTGGGGATGGACGCGCTCGCGGTCGACGTCCCACAGGACATCGAGGGGATCGACATCGGGCCCTCGCCGACGCCGTACGAGCGCGCCGAGCGACTCGCCGCCGAGGCGTACGGCGCCCGCCGCACGTGGTTCCTCACGAACGGCGCCACGCAGGGCAACCACGCGCTGTGCCTCGCGCTCGCGCCTCCCGGGTCGAGCGTCGTCGTGCAGCGGAACTCGCACGCGAGCCTCGTCGACGGCCTCGTGCTCAGCGGCGGCCGCCCGGGCTTCGTCGTCCCCGAGTACGACGACGGGCTCGGCATGGCGCTCGGTGTGACGCCGGCGGCGCTCGACGCCGCGCTCTCCGCGAGCCCCGACGCGCGGACGGCCTTCATGGTCTCGCCCACCTACTACGGCATGGCGGCCGACGTGGCGGGGTGCGCCGAGGTCGCCCACGGGCGGGGCGTAGCGCTGATCGTCGACCAGGCGTGGGGGCCGCACTTCGGCTTCCACCCGGCGCTGCCGCACTCCGCGCTCGCCTGCGGAGCCGACGCCGTCCTCACCTCGACGCACAAGATCGTCGGCTCGCTGACGCAGTCGGCGATGCTGCACGTCGCCCCCGGCGACCGCGTGGACGTCGACGCCCTCGCCCGCGCGGTGCGCCTCGTGCGCTCGACGAGCCCGAGCTCGCTGCTCCTCGCCTCGCTCGACGCGGCGCGGCGGCAGCTCGCCGTGCACGGCGAGGCGCTGCTGGACCGGACGATGCGCGCCGCCGCGGAGACGCGGGCGGCGATCGAGGCGATCGACGGCTGCGCCGTCGTCGGGGACGCCGTGGTCGGCCGTCCCGGAGTACATGCGTGGGACCCGATGCGGATCGTCATCGACGTGCGGGGCACGGGTTGCACGGGCTACGAGGTCGCGGACGCGCTGCGCGACTCGTTCGACATCCACGTCGAGCTCGCCACTCATGCGACGATGGTCCTCGTGCTCGGGCTGGGCCAGCCCGTCGAGGCGCTCGAGCGCTTCGCCCACGACTTCACCGAGACGGTCAAGCGCATCGCGCGGCCCGGGGAGGCGCGCGCACTCACCCGTCCGCCCGCCGCGCTCGAGAACGAGATCGTCGTCCCGCCCCGCGACGCGTTCCTCGGGCCGTCCGACGCGGTCGACGTCGACGCCGCGGTCGGCCGCATCTCCTGCGAGTCGATCGCCGGCTACCCGCCGGGGATCCCGGCGCTGCTGCCCGGCGAGCGCATCAGCGCCGAGCTCGTCTCCTACCTGCGCGAGCTCGTCGGCGCCGGCGCGCGGCTCCACGGGGCGAGCGATCCGAGCTTCCGCACGATTCACGTGCTCCGCGGGACGTGAGCCTCACGCCGAGAGCGCGCTGATCGCCGTGACGCCGGCGACGACGATCCCCACGCCGACGAGCTGGGTCCGCGCGAGCCGCTCTCCGAAGACGAAGTAGGCGGCGATCGCGGCCAGGGCGGCGAACTGCGAGGCGAGGACCGACGCCACCGCGACGGCATGGCGGGCGCCGATCGAGAAGACCGAGAAGCCGACGACCTCGCATACCGCCGCGGTGAGCACGAACGGCGCGGCGGCGCGGGGCACGCGGAGGCGCCCGGTCATCGCGAGCGGGACCGCGACGACGACCGTTCCCACGAGGCGCGCCGAGAGCACGAGCCAGGCGAGCGGGAGCTGCGAGCTCACGCGGCCGGCGGCGTAGAGCCCCACGCCGAAGGCCAGGGCGGCGCTGCCCGCGAGCAGGACGCCACGCCCGCGGGGCAGCCCGGCCGCCGGCGCGGGGAG
>JAOPZQ010000137.1 GCA_025964075.1 Solirubrobacterales bacterium
GGGGTCGGCGAGCACGGCGGCCAGCTTGGCGGCGAGGTCGTCGGGGTCGCGCGGGTCGAAGAGGACGCCGGCGTCCGCCACGGTGGCCGGCAGCGCGGTCGCATCGGCGGCGAGGACGGGGCACCCGCGCGCCATCGCCTCGACGAGCACGAGGCCGAAGCCCTCGTAGAGGCTCGGGTGGACGAGCGCCGCCGCGCCGCGCATCAGCGCGTCGAGCCGGGCGTCCGTGACGTAGCCGGTGATCTCGACGCCACGGCCGGCGAGCGCCGGCCCCTCTCCGGCGTCGGCGCCGGCGAGGATCAGACGATGCGGGACGTCGAGCCGCGCGAGCGCATCGACGAGCACGCCCCAGTTCTTCTTCCGTCGCAGGTCCCCGACGCCGAGCACGTAGGGCCCGGGGGGCGGCGGGTCGTCGCCGAGCGCGAGCGCCGGCGCCTCGGGGATGACCCGGACCTTGGCGGGGTCGACGCCGTAGCGGGCGCAGACGTCGTCGCGTGTGAACTCCGACGGGCAGACGATCCGCTCGGCCGACCGCGCGGCGCGAGGCGTGAAGAAGCGGAACTTCGCGCGGGGGCGTGGGGCGAAGTCCTCGGGATGGTCCTCGAACGCGAGGTCGTGGACCGTGACGACGCCGGGGCGGCTCCGGCGCAGCGGCAGGAAGCAGCTCGGAGCATGGATGACGTCGGCGCGGGCGCGTCGGGCGCGGGCCGGGAGGCCGAACTGCTCGAACCACACCTCAGGGAGCGGCCCGCGCGCGGCGAACGCGCGCACGTCGACGCCGGCGCCGGGCAGCGCGTCGAGCAGGCACCGCGCGTAGCGGCCCCAACCGCGCAGGTCGGGGCCGCTCGCGTCGGTGGCGTCGAAGGCGACCGTGAGCACGCACGGCAGCCTATGGCCGTCTCAGCGCGCGTGGATGCTGATCATGCCGCTGTCGCTCGTCACGTAGTTGCCGCCGGACGTCCTGGCCTCGACGCGGTAGAAGCCGCCCCTGGTGATCCGGACGCGCTTGCTGAACTTCGCCGACGCCGCGCCGCCGCGGTGGCGGCTGAGCGTCCGTCCGACCGTCGTCCAGCGGCCGTGGCGGCGGCGCTGGATGACGACCTGGACCCCGCTCAGGGCGGGCTTGAGCGTGCCGGTGAAGTTGACCTTCGCGCCTCGCCGCACGTGCGTGTGGTTGGCGGAGGCGCCCATCCGGAAGCCGACGCCGACCGTGAGGACCGGGGCGGCGACGCTCGGGCTCGCCTGCAGGAACACCCGGAACTGCGTGGTCATCCCGAGGGAGAGGATCGGGAACGTGAAGCCACCCTGGGCGTTCGTGACTTGCGGATTCGCGGCGAGCTGGAAGCCCTGCGTGTACGGGAACGGGTTGGCCTGGAGAACGACCGTTCGGTTGCCGTTGCCCGTGCCGGCGAGCGCGCCGCTGAGCATCACCGGGCTTCCGAACGGCACCGGGTTCGGCACGGCCGCGAGCGACAGCGCGAGCGGCTGCTTCCTCGTCCGGACCGTGCGGTCCTTGCCCTTGACGAGGCCGCCCGGGTACTGGGCGACGATCCGGTAGTGGTAGAGCGTGTTCGGGACGAGGCCGCCGATGCCGGCAGTGATCGAGGCGGGCGACTGGCCGGATCCCGCGTTCTGCGTCCCGCTGTTGGAGCCGTAGAGCGTATTCGCCCCGAACTGGAAGAAGTACGTGGTCGGATGGCCGTTCGGATCCACGGTGCCGTGCAGCACCGCGGTCGTCGGGGTCACGGGTGCCGCGCCCCCGGTGGTCGCCGCCGGGGCGGCGGCCTTTGCCAATCCCGGTACTGCCAACCCCACGGTCAGCGCCACGCCGCTCACCGCAAGCCACCTCGAGGACCTTCCCGCCCTAAGACCCATCTGTTCCCCTCCAGTTCGGTTTCCGCCCGTGACTTTCCGGTCCCTTGTCGCACGAAACCCAACGGAACCTCCAGAGTCGCGGCACACTGCCGCGCGGGTGCCGGTCCGGCGGGTACGATGCCTGCCGACTTTCAAGGCGGGGGAACCCTGTGGAGGCAAGGTGAGCGCTAGCGCAGTCGAGACGGCCCTTGCGCCGTTCGACTCGATAGAGGACGAGTCGCAGCGGCCGGCATCGCCGATCTTCGGCATCCCGATCGACCTCGGGCAGCCGGCCGAGCTGCTGCGCACGATCACGGGCTGGGCGACCAACGGCGAGACGCGCCGGGTGATGTACGTGAACGCCCACGTCGTCAATCAGTCGCACGGCCGCGACGACCTCGGCCGCGCCCTGCGGGCCGCGGACCTCGTCTACTGCGACGGCTACGGGGTCCGGCTCGCCGCCCGCGCGCTGGATCTCGAGATCCCGCACCGGATGACGGGCGCCGACTGGATCTGGGGCCTCGCCACGCTGTGCGAGCTCTCGGGCTCGTCGATCTACCTGCTGGGGTCGGAGCCGCCGATCGCGCGCGAGGCCGCCTCGAGGCTGCGTCGCTGGTACCCGCGGCTCGAGATCGCCGGCGCGCACCACGGGTACTTCGACCTCGACTCGCCCCACAACGAGCGCGTGATCGAGGACATCAACGCCTCGCGGCCCGACATCGTGCTCGTCGGGATGGGGACGCCGAAGCAAGAGCTCTGGGTCGACCGATACGCTGACCAACTCGACGGCGCCGTCGTCTGGACGGTGGGGGCGCTTTTCGACTACGTCTCCGGCCATACGCCGCGCGCTCCGCGCTGGCTGGCCGACAATGGCCTCGAATGGATCTTCAGACTCGCGATCGAGCCGCGGCGGATGTGGCGTCGCTATCTCCTCGGGAACCCGGCCTTCCTGGGCAAGGTCCTGACGGAAGCGCGCCGGCGGGAGCCGGCGGCGCGAACTGGCTGATCCGCCACCGCGGCGGCCTCCTCTTCATCGCCGTCACGCTCGTCGCGCTGAACGTCGCGCGCTACTCGAACGTGCACGGCCGCCAGGTCGTCCCGCAGGTGCTGGTGATCGCGTTGGCGGCGGGGGGCCTGTTCGCGCTCTGCGGCCTCGCGCTGACGCGGCTCCTCCTCCCCGCCGAGCTGCGGCGCTACGAGTGTCTGTGGGTCCTCCCGGTGGGCGCGTGCGTGGCGGCGCTGGCGCTGACGGCGCTGGGGTTCGCGGCCGTGCCGTTCAAGGTCTCGCTCGCGGCGGTCGTCGTGGCGGGCGCCGTGTCGTCGCTCTACGCCGTGCGCCGCGCCGGGTGGCCCGAGCGGCCGGCGCGGCTGAGCACGCTCGGCTGGCCCGTGTGGATCGCCGTGCTCGCCGCCTGCATCGCGCTCGTGCCGCTGTTCCGCGCCGGCTACCTGACGGTCGTCGGCCATGGGTCGGACGCCCATC
>JAOPZQ010000579.1 GCA_025964075.1 Solirubrobacterales bacterium
CGCCCATCCCGCCGACCGGCCGCGCGATGCCGCTGTGGTGCAGCATCGTCGTGTTCATGATCGTGATGCCGTTGCCGTCGGCGAACGGCGAGCCGAGGATGGTGTTCGCGAACACCGAGCGGACCGCCTCGCTCTCGAACGTGCCGGAGATGATCTCCACCGCGCTCGCCGACGCGATGCCCGAGAGCGTCCGGCGCAGCGTGCGGTCGCGCGCGAGCTTGGCGCTCCAGCCCAGGACGTCACGCCACGCCGGCCGGCTGGGGTGGCTCTTGAGGTAGCCGACGAGGATGTCGAAGCAGCGGAACGCGACCTGCATGAGCTCGCGGTAGCGGGCCGCGTCGACGCGGGAGAAGCGGGCGATGTCGCGGACCGTGGCCTCGACGTCGCGCTGAATCCACAGCGACTCGCCGTCGCCGCGCAGCCACATCCAGCCCGCCGACTCGTACTCGCGAAATCCGTGGGCGGCGAGGCCGAGCTCGTCGGCGACGCCGCCCGCGCGGAAGAAGACGTCCTCGAACGCGCAGGGTGACACGAGGTGCCCCGGCGCCTCCGGGATCAGCGGCGCGCTCAGGGCCATGCCGCCGAGCAGCGGCTCCTTCTCCACCACGACCACGCGCAGGCCCGTACGGGCCAGGTAGCACCCGGCGGCCAGGCCGTTGTGGCCGCCGCCGATCACGACCACGTCATACGAGGATTCGTCCAACCCCTTGCCTTTCGTGTCGCCGATTGCCTCGCAGTTGCGCGGAGCACTGCGCGTACTGTAATGAAATCCGTGGATGATGTACAGCTTGCGCTACGCAAACCTTGACAGCGGCCGCACGTAATACCTAAAGTGCGGGAAATGAGCCGCTACGTCCTGGAGGTCCGATGACGCCCCCGATCCCGCCCGATATCCGCCTCATGGGCCCGCTCAAGCCGATGCGCTTCGAGGCGGTCGTCGACGACTGCATCGTGTCTGAGGGGCAGATCCCCGAGGAGCTGAACGGCGGCTTCTACCGCGTCGGACCGACCTGGAAGCGGCCGACCAAGCAGGGCACGAGCGGCTTCGTCACCCAGGACGGCATGGTCCAGTCGCTCGTGTTCCGCGAGGGGCGCGCCGACTTCCGCAACAAGTGGATCCGCACGCCGAAGTACGTCGCCGAGCAACGCGCCGGGCGCGGACTCTTCGAGTGGGCCGACGGCGACTTCGGCGACTGGCGCTCCTACGGCCTCGGCGAGGTCATCCGCGACGAGTTCACGCACGGGATCCCCCAGGGCAACAACGCGGTCAACGTCTTCCCGTTCGCGGGGCAGATCGTCGCCAGCGGCGAGATGGGCTCCCCTCCGATCGCCCTGGATCCGATCACGCTGGAGACGATCGGCGTCGTCCCGTGGTCGGTCGCGCTCGGCAAGAGCGTCGTCGACCCCGCCTGCTTCGGCGACGGCGCGTTCACCGCCCATCCCAAGTGGGACCCGGACTCCGGGGAGCTCTACGGCTGGGGCTACAGCGACGAGAAGCCCTACACCACCCTCCACTGGGTCAAGCCCGACGGCTCGATCCGATCGCGCGAGCTCTGGGACGCGCCCTACAACGCGCTCACCCACGACATGTGGCTGAGCGATTCCTACGTCGTGCTGCCCTTCCAGCCGTTCACCGTCGACCGCACGAAGGTCGGCCGCGACCTCTCGCTGTTCGGCTGGGAGCCCGAGAAGCCGATCGTGCTCGCCCTGATCAAGCGCGACGACTTCGACGGACCGATCCGCTGGATCGAGGCCGGGATCGACCCTCAGTACATCATGCACACGATGGCCCCGAACCAGGACGGCTCGAAGCTCGTCCTCGACGGGCCGATCTTCGACCGCCCGCCGTTCCCGTTCGAGGACGAGGTAGAGCTCGGGATCGACTTCGTGCCGTTCGGAACCGGGCAGATCGGCCGCTGGGTCCTCGACCTCGAGTCGGGGACGGTGACCAGCGAGCGGCTCGACGATCGCGCCGTCGAGTTCCCGAAGGTCGACGAGCGCTTCTACGGCAAGCCCTACGAGTGGGGCTTCATGGTCGCCGGCGAGAACCTCTGGACGCTCAACACGATCGTCCGGCGCAACGTGCTCACCGGCGCCGAGGACGCCTACACGATCACCCGTGACGACGACGTGCCGCTCGCCGTCTTCGAGCCTACGTTCGCCCCCCGCTCGCCCGAGGCGCCGGAGGGCGACGGCTACCTGATCGCTCCCGTCTCCAGGTTCACCGAGAACTTCTCGGAGTTCCTGATCTTCGACACCCAGCACATCCCCGCGGGCCCGATCGCCGTCATCGAGCTGCCCTTCCAGATGGGCTGGACACCACACGGCCACTGGATGGACTTCCGCGGGAAGCAGGTGCCGCCGAACGGCAACGGCCGCCGCGCCTCGTCCGGCGTGGCGATGACCGGGGCGGGGGCGTAGCGGTGCCCGTCGTCTCCAAGTCGATCGAGATCGCCGCGCCGGCGGACAAGGTGTGGGCGGTCGTCAGCGACTTCTCCCGCTACCGCGAGTGGAACGTCCCGCACATGGGCTTCCCGGACGGGGCGCCCGAGGCGGTCGCCGGCGTGACGTTCAAGGAGCGCGTGCGGATCCTGAACGTCGCCGGCGAGGTCGACTGGACGGTCGACGACGTCCAGCCCGGGCGCGAGCTCCGGATGAGCGGCAAGGGTCC
>JAOPZQ010000599.1 GCA_025964075.1 Solirubrobacterales bacterium
GCCGGCCGTGACCACGGTCTCCCGGGCGCTGCGCGGCACGCGTCCCGGGGACCTCGGGCGGGCGATTTCGTCCTCGGCCGACGTCGCCGGCCAGCTGGCTCGCGACCCGACCGCACTCGCCTCGATCGTCACCGACTACCGGACCGTCGTGGGCGCCCTGGCCGCGCAGGATCGGGCGCTGAGCGACAGCATCGCCGGCTTCGACGCCACGCTCCGCGTGGCGCCCCCGACGCTGCGCGCGATCGACGCCGCGCTGCCGTCCCTGACCCGCTTCGGCAACGCGCTGCGACCGGCGCTGCACGCCGCGCCGGCGACCCTGCACGCCACGAACCGCCTCCTCGACCAGATCGCCGGCATCGTCCGGCCCGGCGAGCTGCCCGCCGTCCTCACCGGCCTCGCGCCCGTCCTCCGCGACCTGCCCCAGCTCGAAGGGCGGCTCCAGACGCTGTTCCGGTGGACGACGCCGGTCACGGACTGCATCGCCACCCACGTCGTTCCGACGCTCGACACGAAGATCCAGGACGGGGTCAACTCGACGGGCGACCCGGTCTACCTCGACCTCGTGCACCTGTTCACCGGCCTGACCGCGTTCTCGTCGGCGGTCGACGGCAACGGCGGGACGGTGAGGCTCGGCGTGACCACCGGCGACCGGGTGATCAACCAGATCCTGCCCGGCCTGGGCTCGGTCGTGGCCAAGGTCCCCGGCGCGGACGGCGTGCGGCCGACGTGGCTGGGCTTTGGGGTCAACCCGCCGTACCGCCCCGACCAGCCGTGCGCCAGCCAGGCGCTGCCCAACCTGAGCGCGCGGTCCGGACCCGCCCCGACCTGGGCGAAGGGCGGCTGATGGGCGGCGTCAAGTCACGCACCTACGCGCGCTTCACCGCCGTCT
This sequence comes from Solirubrobacterales bacterium, assembly GCA_025964075.1. GTDB lineage: Bacteria > Actinomycetota > Thermoleophilia > Solirubrobacterales > Solirubrobacteraceae > JAOPZQ01. The sequence goes on from JAOPZQ010000599.1 coordinate 890, forward strand.
TCGTCGTGATCGGCGGCCTGGGGATCGCCGCCGCGCTGTACACGCTCGTGCATCAGCGCCTCTCGCTGCCCTTCAGCGACACCTACACCGTGAAGGTCGAGTTCGCCGCGTCCGACGGGGTCGTCTCCGGGCTCGGCCAGCCGGTCGACGTCGTCGGCGTCAACGTCGGTCAGGTCGTCGGCGCGCAGCTGCAGGACGGCCGCTCGGTCGTGACGCTGCAGATCGACCGCGGCAGGTTGCCGCGCGTCTACGCGAACGCGAACGCCGTCCTCGAGCCGATCACGCCGCTCCACGACATGCAGGTGAACCTCGATCCCGGCGCGGCGCCGGCGCGCCGTCTGGCCTCCGGCGCCACGATCGGCGTCGCGCGGACGAGCGTGCCGGTCCCGCTCTCCGACCTGCTCTCCGCCCTCGACGCCGACACGAGGACGTTCCTGTCGACGCTGATCGCCTCGCTCGACCAGGGCACCCGCGGCCGGGGCCCCGACATTCAGCGCACGCTGGCGGCGCTCGGCCCGACGACCGCGCAGGTCGGCCGGATCAGCCGGGCGCTGGCCGCGCGGCGCACGTCGCTGGCGCGCCTCGTCCACGACGTCGCGGTGGTCACGCGCGCCGCCGCCCAGGACCGCCAGCTGGCCACGGTCGTCGCGGCCGGCGACCAGACCCTGCACGCGATCGCGAGCCAGGACGCGCCACTGCGCGCGGCGATTGCGAAGCTGCCGTCGACGCTGGCCGTGACGCGCACGACGCTCACCGACCTCCAGCCGTTCGCCGGGAAGCTCCGCCCGACCCTGGACGCGCTGCTCCCCTCGGTGGAGCGGCTGCCGGCGACGTTCCGCGCCCTCGCGCCGTTCGCCCGGGAGGCCACCACGGCGCTGGCCCAGGACCTTCGGCCGCTCGTCGTCGAGGCGCAGCCGCTCGTGCGCCAGCTGAGCCCCACGCTCACCCGCCTCGATGCGGCGACGCCGCACCTCTCGAGCTCCTTCCAGGTGCTCACCTATCTCGTCAACGAGCTTGCCTACAACCCGCCGGGCAACGACGAGGGCTTCATGTTCTGGCTCTCGTGGTTCGTGCACAACTTCAACTCGATCGTCTCCTCGGGCGACGCCAACGGCGGCATCGGCCGCGCGGCGCCGCTGGTCACCTGCTACGGCCTGCAAGGCCTCGCTCAGCTCCAGCGGCTGCTCGGGGTCCTCGGCGCCTGTCCCAAGTAGCCCATGGAGACTCGGATCCCGCACTGGCGCTCGCTGATCCTCCCGGCCGGGTTCGCGCTGGCCTGCGTCGTGCTGACCCTCGTCGTCTACCACGTGTTCGGCGGTGCGCTGCCGCTCGAGGCGCAGGGCTACCGCGTGAGCATCCCGCTCCCGCAGGCCGCCAACCTGGTGCCCGGCTCGGGCGTGCAGATCGCGGGCGTCAAGGTCGGGAAGGTCGTGAGCGTGCGCCGCGACGGCAGCGCGGCGCGGGCCACGGTCGAGCTCCAGTCGCGCTTCGCGCCGCTGCGCTCGGGCGCGACGGCGATCGCCCGCACGAAGACCCTGCTGGGGGAGGGCTACATCGAGCTTGCGCCGGGCTCGCGCCGCGCGCCGGCGATCCCCGACGGCGGGCGGCTGGCCGCGAGCCGCGTGCGCTCGTCGGTGCAGCTCGACGAGTTCCTGAGCACGTTCGACGTGGGCACGCGTACGCGCCTGCGACAGCTGTTCGCCGGGCTCTCCGGCGCGCTTGCCGGTCGCGGCCGGCAGCTGAACGACGCGCTCGGCAACACGGCCCCGTTCACCGGGAGCCTCGGGTCCGTGCTCGGCGCCGTCGACGCGCAGCGTTCGGACCTGCGGCGGCTGATCCAGAGCTCCGGGACCGTCCTGCAGGCCGTCGGCGAGCGCCAGGGCGTCCTGCGGGCCGCGGTGACCGCCGGCAACGACGTGCTCGACACCACCGCCCGCCGCGATCGCGAGCTCGCCGCCACCGTGCACGCGATGCCGGCGTTCCTGAGGCAGCTCCATGCCACCTCGGACACGCTCGCCGCTGCCAGCCCCGACCTCGACCGCGCGGTCGCCTCGCTGCTCCCGATCGCGCCGCTCGTCGCGCCCGCGCTCGCGCAGATTCGCACCGCGGCGCCGGAGTTTCGCGGGCTCTTCCGCGAGCTGCCGGCGACGCTCGCTGCCGGCCGGCAGGGGCTGCCCGCGCTCGGCCGGATCGTCGCCGCGGCGCGCGCCGGCTTCCGGCAGTTCCATCCGACGGCGCGCGAGCTGATCCCGTTCATGCAGCTGTTCGGCGCCGACAACCGCGTCATCGACATCCTCGCCAACGTCGCCGCCGTCTCGAACGGGACGTTCGTCGGGCCGGGCGGCACCGTCGTCGGGTACGCGACCGGACTGCCCACAGTGTGGAACGAGACGATCTCCGGGTGGAAGAAGAAGCTGCCGACGAACCGGCAGAACCCCTATCCGAAGCCCCCGGACGGCCTGCTCGACACCGGCCGCATCGGCGTCCTCAAGGCCTACGACTGCCGGAACACCGGCAACATCCTCTACCTGCCCCCGATCGGCGGCGCCCCGCCGTGCGCCCTGCAGGGGCCGTGGAGCTTCAACGGAAAGACCGCCTACTACCCGCGGCTCGAGCTTGC
>JAOPZQ010000661.1 GCA_025964075.1 Solirubrobacterales bacterium
GGTGACCTCGCGGGCCACCTGGGGCCACGCGTAGCGCTGCGCGTGCTCCCCGGCGGCGCGGCCCATCGCGACGCGCCGGGCCGGGTCGAGCCAGAGGCAGCGGAGCGCCTCCGCCATGGCGCGGGCGTCGCCCCGGGGGACGAGCACGCCGTCCACGCCGTCGCGCACCACGTCGCGGTAGCCCGCGATGTCGGAGGCGATCACCGGCGTTCCGGCCGCGAAGGCCTCGGTCAGCACCATGCCGAAGCTCTCGCCGCCGAGCGAGGGGGCGCACAGCACGTCGGCCTCCGCCAGCGCGACCAGCTTCGCGTGGTCGTCGACCTTGCCGAGCGCCGTGACGCCGCGCGCGTCGAGCAGCATCGGCTCGAGCGCCTCGTGGTCGGCGCCGACGACGGTCAGCGTCGCCGGCACGTGCTCGCGCAGCGCCTCGAAGGCGCGCAGCAGGATCGGGAGGCCCTTGCGCTCGACGGCCTGGCCGACGAAGACGATCCGCAGGTGGTCGGCGAGAGTCTTCGGGGGCCGCTGCGCCGGGATGTCGACGCCGTTCGGGATGATCCGGTAGCGGCCGCCGAAATAGCGGCGGTTCGTCCACGCCGCCGCCTCGGAGACGGCGACACGCACCTGGATGTGGTTCATCATGCGCCGGGCGCCCATCAGCGTCGCCAGCGTGTTGGGAAGCCACTTGTCCGAGAACGTGTGGTGGGTGGAGACGAGCGGCGCGGCGCGGGTCGAGAGCGTGGCGTCCCAGGACGGGATCGGCGCGATCGGCTCGTGCACGTGGACGACGTCGTAGCCGCCCGTTCGCAGCTCCCGGCGCATCGTCGCCAGTCCGTAGGGCGTGAACGAGATGTTCGAGATCGCGCCGTTGGCCGGGACGCCGATGGTGCGCCCCAGCGAGAGCAGGTAGTCGGGCAGCTCGCGCGCCTGCGGGTGAGCGCCGCGGTGCAGCGCCGCGGACAGCCGGTCGGGCGGGTCATAGGGTGCGAGCACGCGGACCTCGTGCCCCTGAGCGCCCAGCTGCTCGGTCAGGGCCTCGATGTGCCGTGTGACGCCCCCGGGATATGACCACGAATAGGGCGACACGAGCGCGATGCGCATCAGTCGGATCCTACCAGCGGGACATGTCTGCTCACGGGTCTCACTACACTTTCTATACCGCCTTCATGCCTAACCGTTTCTTCGTCAAGTACACGTTCTTCAAGGTCGATCCGGCCTGGCGGCGCCTCGACGCGGAGACCCGGGCGGCGGGCAAGCGGGAGTTCCTCGCGGCCTGCGAGGACTTCTCCGACGGGCACCTCCTCCAGGCGTTCTCCCTCGTCGGTACGCGAGGCGACGCCGACCTCCTCCTCATCGCCGAGGCCGAGAACCTCGATCGGATCCACGAGCTGCACGTCGTGATCGGCCAGAGCGGCCTCGCCCAGTGGACGACGACGCCCTACTCGTTCCTCGGCCTGCGCAAGCCCTCCGAGTACTCGGACGAGCGCCGCGAGGTCCCGCGCGCGTTCCACGGCCGGTACCTCTTCGTCTACCCGTTCGTGAAGACGCGCGCGTGGTACGCGCTGCCGGCCGACGAGCGCTACCGGATCATGCAGGACCACATCCGGATCGGCCGCGAGTACCCGCAGGTCGACAACCACACGACGTATTCGTTCGGCCTCGACGACCAGGAGTTCGTGGTCGCGTTCGACACCGACGACGCCGGCGCGTTCCTCGACCTCGTGCAACGGCTGCGCGGAACCGAGGCGAGCGCGTACACGCTTCGGGACACACCGAGCTTCACGTGCCTCTCGTCCTCGCTCGAGCGCGCGCTCGCGGCGCTCGACGGGGAGCCCGTCGCGGCCGCGATCGCCCCGTCTTGAGCCCCGAAGCGGCTCGGCTCGCCGCCGCCGACCCGGTGATGGCGGGACTGATCGCCGCCGCCGGCGACGTAGCGGCGCCGGAGCGCGGAACCGACGTCTACGCCGCGCTGCTGCGCGCGATCGTCGGTCAGCAGCTCTCCGTCCGGGCGGCGCAGGCGATCTACGCGCGGCTGCTCGCGCGCTTCGGCGGGCGCCCGCCGACCCCGGCCGAGGTGCTGGCCGACGACCCGGAGGAGCTGCGCGTCGCGTGCGGACTCTCGCACGCGAAGGTCGCCTACCTGCGCTCGCTCGCCGAGCATGTCGAGTCCGGGACCTTGGAGCTCGACCGCCTGACGGACCTCGACGACGACGCGGTCACCGCCGCGGTGACGGCCGTCAAGGGCATCGGTCTCTGGAGCGCGGACATGTTCCTGATGTTCACGCTCGGCCGCCCCGACGTGCTCGCCTCCGGCGACCTCGGCATCCGGCGCGCGGTCCAGCGCGCCTACGGGCTCGCGGCGCTACCCACCGTGGCCGAGGTCGACGCCCGCGGCGAGCACTGGCGCCCCGACCGGACGCTGGCCTGCCTCTACCTCTGGGCGTCGCTGGACAACGCCCCGCTCTGATGTCAGACGGCCGAGACCTCTTCCTCGTCCGCCACGCGGAACGAGGACCCGCAGCCGCAGGCCGCGATGACGTTCGGGTTCTCGACCTTGAAGCCGGCGCCCTGGAGGCCGTCGACGAAGTCGATCGTCGAGCCACTGACGTAGGGCAGGCTCTGGCGGTCGACGAGGAGGCGGATGCCCTGGTGCTCGAAGATCTCGTCGTCGTCGCGCTGCTGGTCGAACGCGAGCGCGTACTGGAAGCCGGAGCAGCCGCCGCCGCGCACACCGACCCGGAGGCCGGACACGGCGCTCGGCTCGCCCTGCGAGGCGAGGAACTCGTGAACCTTCTCAGCGCCCTTCTCGGTCAACGTGATCATGTGCTCTCCGTGGCGTTGCGTCGCAATGCTTCAGCAAGTGTAGCGAGGCGGCTAACCTTCGTGGAACATGATCGCCCCCACCCCAGACGAGCTCAAGGAGCGGATCGAATCGACGATCCCGGGCGCCCAGGCGGAGGTCACCGGCGACGGCCGCCACTTCAGCGCCCTCGTCGTCTCCGAGCGCTTCGCGGGCCTCTCCCGGCTCGCTCAGCACCGCCTCGTCTACGACGTGTTCGGCTCCGAGGTGGGCGATCGCATCCACGCCCTGTCCATCCGCACCAAGCCCGAGTGAGGACGATCCCGTGAGCGAGAACGAGCTGCGCGACGCCATCCGGAACG
>JAOPZQ010000682.1 GCA_025964075.1 Solirubrobacterales bacterium
GCGGACGCCGCGCGCCGCTCGGCGATCACGCTCAAGGCGCTCTCCTACGCGCCGACCGGCGCGGTCGCCGCCGCGGCCACGACGTCGCTGCCCGAGTGCGTCGGCGAGTCGCGCAACTGGGATTACCGGTTCTCGTGGATCCGCGACTCCAGCTTCGCGGCGCGGAGCCTCGCCGAGGTCGGCTGCATCGAGGAGGCCGACGCCTTCCGGCGCTTCATCCAGCGCAGCGCCGCGGGGCACGCCGCCGACGTGCAGATCCTCTACGGCGTCGGCGGCGAGCGCCGGCTCGGGGAGCAGGAGCTCGGCCACCTCGAGGGCTACCGGCGATCCGCCCCCGTGCGCGTCGGGAACGACGCCAGCGGCCAGCTCCAGCTCGACGCGCTCGGCGAGCTGGTCGACCTCTCGTGGCGCTGGCACCGGCGCGGCAACTCACCGGACGACGACGGCTGGCGGTTCCTGCTCTCGCTCGTCGATGCCGCGGCGGAGCGCTGGAGCGAGCCCGACCGCGGTCTCTGGGAGTGGCGCGGCGACCCCGAGCACTTCGTCCACTCGAAGGTCTGGTGCTGGGCGGCGCTCGACCGCGGCATCCGGCTCGCCGACGAGTGCCTGCGCCGCGCGCCCGTCCGTCGCTGGGCCCGGGAGCGCGACGCGGTGCGGGAGGCGGTCGAGAGCGACGGCTACGACGAGGAGCGCGGCGTCTTCGTGCAGGCCTTCGGCCGCCCGGACCTGGATGCGGCGCTGCTGCTGCTGCCCACGGTCGAGTTCGTCGAGTGGGACGACGAGCGGATGGTCCGGACGACCGACGCCGTCCGCGAGGAGCTCGCCGCAGGCGACGGGCTCCTGTTCCGCTACACCCGCCGCGACGGCCTTCCCGGCCGTGAGGGAGCGTTCCTCGCGTGCTCGTTCTGGCTCGCCGAGTGCCTGGCGCAGCAGGGGCGCGCGGACGCGGCGCGGGAGGTCTTCGACGCGTCGGTGGCCGCCGCCAACGATCTCGGCCTGTTCAGCGAGGAGCGCGACCCGAATGGAGCGGAGATGCTCGGCAACTTCCCGCAGGCGCTCAGCCACCTCGCGCACATGGCGGCGTGGCACGCGCTCCAGGAAGCGGGCCGTTCGCATGCTGACGCAGCGGCGTAGGGCTCGGTCCGGCCGGGTAGCCCCTCGTCGGGGGGTACCACGAGTGACACCGGAGGTCACATGAGCGACACCGTCGGAGACTTCATCCTCGATCGGCTGAGCGCCTGGGGGGTCAGGCGGATCTACGGCTATCCGGGGGACGGGATCAACGGCATCGTCGGAGCGCTCGACCGCGGCGAGAACCGGCCGGAGTTCATCCAGGTCCGCCATGAGGAGATGGCGGCGTTCATGGCCTGCGCCCACGCGAAGTTCACGGGGGAGACTGGCGTATGCCTCGCGACCTCGGGGCCCGGCGCCGTGCACCTCCTGAACGGCCTCTACGACGCGAAGCTCGACCACCAGCCGGTCGTCGCGATCGTCGGCCAGCAGGCGCGCCTCGCGCTCGGCGGTCACTACCAGCAGGAGATCGACCTCGTCTCGCTGTTCAAGGACGTCGCCGGCGAGTACGTCCACATGGCCACGGAGCCCGGCCAGGTGCGCCATCTGATCGATCGCGCGATGCGAATCGCCCAGGCCGATCGCACGGTGACGTGCATCGTCGTCCCCAACGACCTCCAGGAGGAGCCGGCCCAGCCCTCGCCGCCCCACGCCCACGGCACGGTCCATTCGTCCATCGGCTACCGCGCGCCCCGCGTGATCCCGGTGGGGGAGGATCTCCAGCGGGCGGCCGAGATCCTGAACGCGGGCGAGCGCGTCGCGATGCTCGTCGGCCAGGGCGCGATGCACGCGGGCGGCGAGGTCGAGCAGGTTGCCGAGCTCCTCGGCGCCGGGGTCGCGAAGGCGCTCCTCGGCAAGGCCGCGCTGCCCGACGACCTGCCCTGGGTCACCGGCTCGATCGGCCTGCTCGGCACGAAGCCGAGCTGGGACATGATGCAGGACGCCGACACGCTGCTGATGATCGGCTCGAGCTTCCCGTACTCCGAGTTCCTGCCCGAGGAGGGCCAGGCGCGCGGCGTCCAGATCGACATCGACGGCCGGATGCTCGGCATCCGCTACCCGATGGAGGTGGGGCTCGTCGGCGATTCCGCCGAGACCCTGCGTGCGCTGATCCCGCTGCTCCACCGCAAGGAGGACCGCTCGTGGCGTGAGCGAATCGAGCAGGAGGTGGCCGAGTGGTGGCGGCTGATGGAGGAGCGCGCGCGTCTCTCCGCGGACCCGATCAACCCGCAGCTCGTCTTCTGGGAGCTCTCCGAGCGCCTGCCCGACCGGGCGATCCTCACCTCGGACTCGGGCTCGGCGGCCAACTGGTACGCCCGTGACGTGAAGATCCGCCGGGGGATGATGGCCTCGCTCTCGGGGACGCTCGCGACGATGGGCGCGGGGGTTCCCTACGCGATCGGCGCGAAGTTCGCCCATCCCGACCGGCCGGTCATCGCGCTCGTCGGCGACGGCGCGATGCAGATGAACGGGATCAACGAGCTGATCACGATCGCGAAGTACCGCGACCGCTGGGTCGACCAGCGGCTCGTCGTGCTCGTCCTCAACAACCGCGATCTCAACCAGGTGACCTGGGAGCAGCGGGCGATGAGCGGCGACCCCAAGGTCCTGGCGACCCAGGTGCTGCCCGACTTCCCCTACGCTCGGTACGCGGAGCTCGTCGGGCTGAAGGGCATCCGCGTCGACGCGCCCGAGCAGGTCGGCCCGGCGTGGGACGAGGCGCTGGCCGCCGACCGACCGGTCGTCCTCGAGGCGGTGACCGACCCCGAGGTGCCGCCGCTCCCGCCGCACATCACGATCGAGCAGGCGAAGGCGCTGGCCGGCGCGCTCGCGGGCGGCGACCCGGACGCGCGGGAGATCATCCGCCAGTCGTTCAAGCAGAAGGTGCGGGAGTTCCTGCCCGGGCGATGAGCGCCACTGCGGTCAGGGAAGACGCGGCGGTCGAGCGGCTCGACGTCTCCGTCCACACGATCCCCACCGACGCGCCGGAGGCCGACGGCACGCTGTCCTGGGACTCGACGACGATCGTGATCGTCGAGGCGACGGCGGCCGGTGAGCGCGGCCTCGGCTACACCTACGGCGAGCCCGCCGCGGGCGCGCTCGTCGAGGCGAAGCTCGCGGGCGTGGTCGAGGGCATGGATGCCTCCTCGCCACCCGCGGCGTGGCGGGCGATGCGCGGCGCGCTGCGCAACGCCGGCCGGCCGGGTGTCGGGATGATGGCCGTGAGCGCCGTCGATACGGCGCTCTGGGACCTGAAGGCCCGTCTCCTCGGTGTTCCGCTGTGCGACCTCCTCGGCGCCGTGCGGGAGGCCGTGCCGGTCTACGGCTCCGGCGGCTTCACGTCCTATGACACCGCCCGCCTGTGCGAGCAGCTCGCGGGCTGGGTCGAGCAGGGCATCCCCCGGGTGAAGATGAAGGTGGGGAGCGACCCGGGCGCCGATCCTCTCCGCGTGCGCCGCGCTCGTCAGGCGATCGGGGACGCGCCGGAGCTGTTCGTCGACGCGAACGGCGCGTACGAGCGCCAGCAGGCGCTCGGGCTCGCGGCGGCGTTTCGCGAGGAGGCGCGGGTGAGCTGGCTCGAGGAGCCGGTGAGCTCCGACGACCTGGAGGGGCTGCGGCTCGTCCGGGACCGCGCGCCGGCGGGGATGGCGGTGGCGGCCGGGGAGTACGCGTGCGAGCCGGTGGACTTCCGGCGGCTCCTCGAGGCCGGCGCCGTCGACGTCCTGCAGGCCGACATCACCCGCTGCGGCGGCGTCACCGGGCTCCTCGGCGTGGACGCGCTCGCGCGCGCCTTCCAGCGGCCCCTCTCCCTGCACTGCGCGCCCGCGCTGCACACGCACGCGGCGCTCGCGCTCGATCGCCTGGTGCACCTCGAGTACTTCCACGACCACGTCCGCATCGAGGAGATGCTCTTCGACGGCGTGCCGGCGCTTCGCGACGGCGCGCTCGTGCCCGACCGCGCGCGGCCGGGCTGCGGGCTCGAGCTGAAACGGAGGACGAGTTGATCCGACGGGCCGTCGAGAACCTGCGCCACGGCCGCGTCCAGCGCTCGCTGGCCGCGGCGACCGCCCTGTCCGCGCTTCCGCTCGGCTTCGAGATCTACCTCGAGCACTTCAAGGGCTCGTTCGGCGACCGCTGGATGTGGACGCCGATCGCGCTCTCGCCGCCGCTCGCCGCGGCCGGCGTCGCCGGGGTCGTGTCCGAGCGGGCGGCGAGGACGTGGCTGCCGGCGCTCGGCGCCCTCTACGCGCTCGACGGCGTCGTCGGCGTGGTCACGCACGTCCGCGGCGTGCTGCGCAAGCCCGGCGGCATGCGCGAGCCGCTCTACAACCTCGTGATGGGACCGCCGCTGCTCGCCCCGGGCTCGCTCGCGCTCGTGGGGGGCATGGGCGTCCTCGCCGCTCTCGCCCGCCGCGAGGGCGACTGATGGTGCACGCGTTCTCGGACGCCGACCACCTCCCGAACCGGCGCCCCGACGGCCAGCCCGCCTCGCCCGAGCGGCTTCCCCGGCAGCGGCGCGGCGTCACGCCGCAGATGCACGGCCGCTACCCCGACTTCGACGCGATGAGCCAGCAGGAGCACTGGGACGACGCCACGCGCACGATGGTCGTCTCGCGCGTCGACCAGGTCCCGCCGATCCGCTTCTTCACCAAGGACGAGGCGATCGCGCTGGGGATCCTGCTCGACCTCGCGCTCGCCCAGGACCGGGAGCCGCGCGTGCCGGTGCTCGCGCTCGTCGACGCGAAGCTGCTCGAGGGCAAGCTCGACGGCTTCCAACACGACGACATGCCGCCGGATCCCGAGACGTGGCGGCAGGTGGCGGCCGGGCTCGACGCGACCGCGGTGCAGCACGGCTTCGAGGCGTTCCGGGTCGCGCCGACGGGCGTCCAGGAGCAGATCGTCGGAGCGTTCGCCGCCGGTGAGCTCCACGGTCGCGTCTGGGACGAGCTGCCGTGCGCGAAGGCATGGGGGGTCGTCATGCGCGGCGCGCTGTCGGAGTTCTACTCGCACCCCTGGGCGTGGAACGAGATCGGGTTCGGAGGACCGGCGTACCCCCGCGGCTACGCGGTCCTCGGCCCGGGGGGAAGGGAGCCATGGGAGGGCGAAGGGGCGCTCGACGTCGATCCGGTGACCGACGTCCGGGAGCGCGGGCTCGAGTGAAGCTGGCCAACGACTCGCGGTTCCTACTCGATCCCCATCGCCGGGACGTGCCCGGGCGGCACCGGATGCGCACGTATCCGGCCGGGGAGGAGGTCGACCTCGTGGTCGTCGGCGCGGGCGCCGGCGGCACGACGCTGGCGCAGCGGCTCGCCCGGCGGGGATGGCGGATCGTGATGCTCGAGGCGGGGCCGTTCTGGGACCCCGACGAGGACTGGGTATCCGACGAGGCGGGCTCGCACAGGCTCTACTGGACCGAGCCGCGGATCATCGGCGGCGGGGACCCGGTCGAGCTCGGCAAGAACAACTCGGGCCGGGGCGTCGGCGGCTCGATGGTCCACTACGCCGGCTACTGCCCGCGCTTCCACCCGTCTGACTTCCTTGTGCGGACAGAGGACGACGTTGCGGCCGACTGGCCGATCTCCTACGACGAGTTGAAACCCCACTACGAGGAGCTCGAGGCCGAGCTGCCGGTGGCGGGCCAGCACTGGCCGTGGGGCGACCCGCATCGCTATCCCCACCGCCCGCACCCGATCACCGGCGGCGCCGAGGCGGCCTGGCGGGGCGCCCGCGAGCTCGGCATCGAGTTCCGGGTCGGGCCGGTGGGGATCGCCAACGGCCAGTTCGGCAACCGTCCGCACTGCATCTACCGCGGCTTCTGCCTGCAGGGATGCAAGGTCGGGGCGAAGGCCTCGCCGCTCGTCACGCACCTGCCGGATGCGCTCGCGCACGGCGTCGAGGTGCGGGCGGACGCGATGGCGACGCAGGTCGAGGTCGACGCGCGCGGCCGCGCGACGGGCGTCACGTACTTCCGCGACGGCGCCGAGAGCTTCCAGCGCGCCGCGGCGGTCGCCGTCGCCGGCTACTCGATCGAGAGTCCCCGGCTGCTGCTCCACTCGGTGTCGTCCCGCTTCCCGCACGGCCTGGGGAACGGCAACGACCTCGTCGGCCGCGGCGTCATGGTCCAGGGCGCGCCGCAGGTCGCGGGGCGCTTCCCCGACACCATGCGGATGTACAAGGCGCCGCCGCCGGAGATCTCCTCCGAGGAGTTCTACGAGACCGACCCGGGCCGCGGGTTCGCGCGCGGGTTCTCGATCCAGACCGTCAGCCCCCTGCCGATCGCGTGGGCCGAGCATGTGCTCGCCGACGGCCACTGGGGCCAGGCGCTGCGGGAGTACATGCGCGACTACAACCACTGGTACGTGCTCGGCGCCCTGTGCGAGCTGCTGCCCCGCGCGGAGAACCGCGTGACGCTCGCCGACGCCACCGACCGCACCGGCATGCCGATCGCCCGCATGGACTACACCCAGTGCGACAACGACCGGGCGAACATCGCCTACGCGCGTCAGAAGATGACCGACATCCTGCACGCCGCCGGCGCCCAGGACGTCCTCACGATCGACCGCTACGCCCACCTCGTCGGCGGGTGCCCGATGGGCACGTCACCCGAGAACAGCGTCGTCGACGCCGACCACCGCGTGTGGGAGACGCCCAACGTCTTCGTCACGGACGGGAGCGTGATGCCGACGCAGGGCTCGGCCAACCCGGCACTCACGATCATGGCGCTGGCGTCGCGGCTGGCGTCACGGCTGGGGGGCCGTTGACGGCGCCGGTGGCTCCGCGCGGTCCTGACGGGCGTCCGCCGAAGCCCGCTCCTCACGTGAGCGCGTGGCGGTGCGCCACGGCCGCGGCCTCGGTCCGGCTGCGCACGCCGAGCTTGGCGAGGATCCGGGAGACGTGGACGCTGGCCGTCTTCTCGGCCATGAAGAGCCGGGCGCCGATCTCGCGGTTCGTCGCGCCGTCGGCGAGCAGCGAGAGGACCTGGCGCTCGCGGGGCGTGAGGCCGAACGGCTCGCCGTCGGCCGACGACGCCGGCCCGGGCGGCGCGGCCTCGGCTTCGACGCGCAGGCGACCCCGCGCGACGAGGCCCTCGATCT
>JAOPZQ010000688.1 GCA_025964075.1 Solirubrobacterales bacterium
CCGCGCGCCGCGGGCCGCGGCCGCGGCCGGGTCGTCGAAGACCTCGCGCATCAGCCTCGCGGCGTGCTCGACGTCCGGCTCCGCCCACGTGCCCGTCGCGGGATAGGGATCGTGGCCCTCGCCGATGGGGACGAGGCGGTGGTCGACGAGGTAGGAGTTCTCCGGCGTCATGTAGTCGACGTTGCCGGAGTAGCCCGTGGCGATCACCGGCTTGCCGAGCCACATGGCCTCGGCCAGCGTGTAGCCGAAGCCCTCGGCCCGGTGCAGGGACACGTAGGCGTCGGCGGCATTGATGAGTCCGTCGCGCTGGGCGGCGGGGAGGCGCTCCTCGAGGAGGTGGACGTCGGGGTGGCCGGCCGCGGCGGCCCGCAGGCGCTCGTGCTCCGCGGGGGCGTGCTCGTGGTTGAGGCTCTTGACGAGCAGGACCGCGCCCGACCCCGGCGCGAAGGCGCGCGTGAACGCCTCGACGGTGGCGATCGGGTTCTTGCGCTCGAACACGCTCAGGTAGTCGAAGACGAAGAGGAAGCGGAACCCCTCCGGCAGGCCGGGCGGGGGCTGGGCCTGCGCGGCGCCGGCGGGCAGCGACACCGGCTGGGGAACGGCGACGACGGGCACCGTCGCGACGGACGCGACGGCATCGCGGACGTGGCGGCTGCCCACCCACACCTCGTCGAGGCGGGCGAACGCGCCGAGCCAGCGCTCGGGGAACGCGCTCACCTCCCAGGCCCAGTAGCCGATCGTGTAGCGATCGGAGAAGAAGTCCCCGCCCAGCTGGTCGGCGACGTCGGCGAACGTGTCGGCGTTCGCGCACACGAGGTTGAACGCGAGGTGGTCGTCGGTCGTGGCGGCCGTCGGGGCGAGCGCGTCGTCCTCGGGGCTCACGTGCGGGTGCAGCGTCGTCGTCGCGACCGGCAGGCCCTGGGTGCGGAGCGCGGCGACGAGCTGGCGCGCGTGCTCCCCCACGCCGAGGACCGCCTTGAAGTAGCCGGCGGCGTTGACGCCGGGCAGGAGCGGGCTGGCCCCGTTCGCGTCGCTGTCGCGGACGGGGAGGAGCGTGTCGGGGACGGCGCCCGTCGAGCGCCCGAACACCTGGGCCCAGGCGACGAGCCGGGCGCCGTCGGCGCCGTCGAGGTCGGGGAAGCTCTCGCGCAGGTCGCGGCGGTCGTCGTGGAGCGCGGCGAGGTAGCGGGTGACGCCCTGCTCGCCGACGGGCTCGCGCAGGTGCTCGACGAACGCCCGCGCGCCCTCCGGCGAGAAGATCCGCTCGTCGCCCAGCGCGCCGGCGTTCACCGCGTCGCGGTAGGCGGCCCGCGCCGCGGCGTCGAGCGGCGTGCCGTCGGGCAGCGCGCCCCAGGCGTAGGGCTTCTTGCTCCATTCGGCGTGGCCCTCGGCGCGGAGCGCGTGGGCGTAGCCGTCGCACAGCGCGCGGAGCACCGGCTGCTCGTCGAGCGAGATCCGGTCCTGGTGCTTGGAGAGCAGGTGGGGCGTCGCCGGGTCGTAGCCCGAGAAGTGGAAGAAGCGCAGCGGGCGCCCGTTGACCTCGTAGCGGGCACCGGCGGCGAGGACGGTGCGGCTCGGGAGGTTCCAGTAGGCGACGTTGTAGCCGGGGTCGCGGAGCACGTGGAGGCTCGTCACGAGGCCCGGGGCGAAGTCCATCCAGCGCTGGTCGACGAAGTACCCGCGCTCCGGCGCGACCAGGCAGTCCGTGGCGAGGCGCTCGGCCCACCAGTCGAGGAGGCGGTCGATCTCCTCGCCGCCCGCGAACCCCGCGAAGCCGAGGTTGAACGACCCGGCGATGAGGATGTCGGTCTCCGCCGGCTTGCGGCCGTCGCGCGGCATCGGCGCGGTCAGGTGCGGGTTGACTACGAGCGCGTCCTCGCGCAGGAGGTCCTCGACCTCTTCGAGCGAGCCGAAGACCTGGATGTCGGGGTCGAGGTAGGTGATCCGCTCGGCGCCGCGGTCGTGCAGGAGGTGCCGGAGCAGCCACGGCTTCACCGCCGTCGAGAGCTCGAGCACGCTGTAGCCCGCCGCCATCCGGTCCCACAGCTCGATCCCGAGGTCCTCCGGCCGCAGCAATCGGAACGGCTCACTCGCGTCGTCGACCTCGCGGTGCACGTCGTCGATGACGAGGGTCCAGCACGTCCCGTCGGGGTGGTGGGCACGGAAGGACCGCGCCAGCACGCGGGCGGCGGGCAGGTAGTTGCGGGCGACGATCGTGCAGACGTGCATCGCGGATGCAGGGTATTCGCTGGGCGCCCCGCGCCCCCAGTCTTAGGCTGGGATTGACCTGTCGCGGGTAGCCTCAGAGCATGATCGGACTCATCATCTACTCGCTGATCGTCGGCCTGGTTGTCGGTGCCTTGGCGCGCCTCGCCCTGCCGGGCCCCGACCCGATGGGCATCGGCGCGACGATCCTGCTCGGCATCGCCGGATCGGTCGTGGCGGGCGTCGTGTCGTGGCTGCTGTTCGGCCACGTCGCCGGCTTCATCCTCTCCGTCGCCGGCGCCACGCTGATCCTCTACGGGATCCGCCGCTCCCGCGGTGGGTCCCTGACGCGTCCAGGGCGCCGCTCGCTGCCCCACTGAGCGCACCGCGCAGGAAGAGCTCGCCCGGGGAGGCGGTGTCTAACCTTCCCGGGCTTTGCTGTCGACGTACGGATCCGCGCTCGTGCTGTGCGGGCTCGCGCTGGTCATCGGCCGCGGCGTGCTCGCCGCGTCGGGGTACGAGCGCTGGAGCTGGCTGGCCGCCCCCGTCGGCTGCGCGCTCGTCGTCGTCGCCGCCGAGGTCGGGGCCCGGGCGCCGGGCGGGGCGACGACCGGCGTCGTCGTCGTCCTCGCGCTCGCGGCCGCCGGGCTCCTCCTCCCCCGGCTGACCCGCTCGAGCATCGGCTGGCCCCCGCTCGAGGGGCTCGGCGTGGCGGCGGTCGTCCTCGTCGCGCTCGCCACCCCGTTCGTCGCCAACGCCCGCTTCGGCCTCCTCGGCGTCGGCTTCAACAACGATCCGAGCTTCCACATCCTCTGGGCCGAGGAGTTCCGCAACCACGCCGAGGGGGCGCTCGCGCCGCTCTCGCCGGGCTACCCGGTGGGCCCGCACGCCGTCGTCGCAGTCCTCGCCGAGCTGCTGGGGACGAGCGTCGACCGGACGTTCGACGGCCTGCTGATCGCCACGCCCGTGCTCATCGCCCTCACGGCGCTGGAGTGGCTGCGCGACCTCGACCGCTCGCGCCGCTGGCTCGTCGCCGCGCTCGCCGGCCTCTCCTACCTGGTCGCCTCGTGGTACGCGCAGGCGGCGTTCAAGGAGCCGCTGCTCGCCCTCTTCGTGCTCGCGTTCGCGCTCGTGCTCGCGGACGCCGTGCGGACGCGCGTCGCCCAGGTGGCCCGCGTGGCCGTTCCCGCCGGCGTCCTCCTCGTCGGGATCCTCTACACGTACGGGTACCTCGGCGTGCTGTGGCCGGCCGCCACCGTCGCGGTCTGGCTCGCGCTCGCGTTCACCGTCGGCGGCGCCTGGCGCGAGGTCCGGGTGCTGCGCCGCTACGCGCGGCCGGTCGCGACCGTCGTGGCCGTCGTCGCCGGACTCGTCGTCGTGGGCGTCCTCGGCGACGCCCACCGCATCCTCGACTTCGTCAACGCGCTCGGACTCTCCCCCGCCACGGGCGGAGGAGGCATCCCGGTCGACAACATCGGGAACCTCGTCGGCCAGCTGCACCTGCTCGAGGGCTTCGGCGTCTGGCTCGGCGAGGACTTCAGGCTCGTGGCCGCCCACCCGCACCGGTGGCCCGTGCTCGCGCTGCTCGTGTGCGCCGGTGGGCTGCTCTGGGCGCTCTGGCGGCGGGACCTCGTCCTGCCGGCGGCGCTGATCGCCTGTGCCGCGATCGCCTACGAGACCAGGCAGACCCAGTCCGCTTACGTGGCGGCCAAGGCGTTGGTCGTGGCCGCGCCGTTCGTGGTCCTCGTGGCGAGTCGGCCGCTGCTGCACCGCCTCGGTGCACGCGGAGCCTGGCGCCGGGCGTCGACCTGGGGCGTCGGCGCGATCGCGTTCCTCTACCTCCTGCTGTCCTTCCAGTCGAGCTACCTCGCGCTCCGGGCCGCGCGGGTGGGGCCGAGCGCCGACTTCCGCGAGCTGCGGGCGCTACGCCCCGTGCTGGGTCAGTCGCCGACGCTCGACATGGTCTTCGACGACTTCTTCCGCTGGAACCTGCTCGGCGCCCAGGTGACGATCCCGGGGCTGGTGGGGCCAGTCGGGGCGCCGTACTCCCCCGACAAGGCGTGGCAACTCGGCGAGCCGCTCGACTTCGACTCCTTCGACGCCGCGACGCTCGACCGGTTCCGCTACGTGATCACCTCGCGCACCCCCGCCCAGAGCCAACCCCCGCCCAACTTCCACGTGGTCGCCCGCTCGGCGCGCTACGCGGTGTGGCGGCGCGTCGGGCCGACGCCGGCGCATCGCGTCCTCCCCGAGTCGGGGAGCTTCGGC
>JAOPZQ010000027.1 GCA_025964075.1 Solirubrobacterales bacterium
GCGGCGTCGGCGGCGGTGTTCTCCGTCATCGCCCGGGAGGTCGGTCAGATCCTGGGCTTGCCGCTGGTCCAGGTGTGGCGCTTCGAGTCCGACGGGACGGCGACCGTGGCCGGCGCCTGGAACGAGCGTGCGCAGCCGTTCAAGGCCGGCAGCCGCTGGTCCCTCGACGGCTCGCTCGCGGGACTGGTCCAGGAGACCGGCCGCCCCGCGAGAATCGACGACGTGGCGGACGTCCCCGGCCCGATCGCCGACGCCGCGCGCGAAGCCGGGATCCGCTCCGTCGCCAGCGCCCCGATCATCGTCGACGGCGAGATATGGGGCCTGATGGCGGCCGGCCCGAAAGACGGTGCGCCGCTGCCCGACCACATCGAGGACCGGCTCGCCGAGTTCACCGAGCTGGTCGTGACGGCGATCTCGAACACCGCGAGCCGAGAGCAGCTTGCCCGAGTCGCGGACGAGCAGGCAGCGCTGCGCCGGGTGGCGACGCTGGTCGCCCGCGAGTCGCCTGCCGCGCAGGTCTTCGCGGCGGTCGCCGAGGAGGTGGGGCGCCTCCTGGGCGTCGAGGACTCGTCGATGATCCGCTACGAGGACGACGGGACCGTCACCGCCGTCGCGAATTGGAGCGAACGTGTCGCCTCGATCCCGGTCGGCACCCGTGTGTCGTCGGGGGGCGAGAACGTCACCTCGCTCGTGCTTCGAACCGGGCAGCCAGCCCGCATCGACGACTACGCGAGGGCCACCGGCGCGCTCGGGGACTATGTGCGCGAACTGGGCGTTCGCTCGGCGGTCGGCTGCCCGATCGTCGTCGAAGGACGGCTCTGGGGCACCATGATCGCCGCGTCGTGGCAGGCCGAGCGGATGCCGGCCGACACGGAGTCGCGGATCGGCGAGTTCACGGAGCTGGTCGCCACCGCGATCGCCAACCTCCAGGCGCGGTCGGACCTCGCGGCGTCCCGCGCGCGGATCATGGAGGCGACCGACGAGGAGCGCCGGCGGGTGGTCCGCGATCTGCACGACGGAGCGCAGCAGCGCCTGGTCAACACGGTCATCACGCTTCAGATGGCACGCCGGGCGCTCGCGACAGGGGAGCAGACCATCCCTGCGCTCGTGACCGAGGCGCTCGAGGAGGCCGAGCAGGCGACGGCAGAGCTGCGCGAGCTCTCCCGCGGCATCCTCCCAGCGGCCCTGACCCAGGGTGGACTGCGCGAAGGAGTGAACGTGCTGGCTTCGCGTGCGCCGGTGCCGGTCGACATCGACGTGCCGGTGGGCCGGCTCCCCGCCGCGGTCGAGGCGACCGCCTATTTCGTCGTCGCGGAGGCGCTGACCAACGTCGCGAAGCACTCTCGCGCCGGACGCGCCGTCGTCACGGCGCGCTCCACGGATGGCACGCTTCAAGTCCAGGTCCGCGACGACGGCATCGGAGGCGTCCAGCCGGGCGGAAGCGGTCTCCTGGGGCTCGCGGACCGACTCGCCGTCCTCGACGGCCGGCTCCGGGTCGAGAGCCCAGACGACGGCGGCACCCTCGTCGTGGCCGACATCCCCCTTCCCGCCCAGCGCTAGCTTCCGGAGCGATCGGGACCTACACCGCGCGGGCGACGCCCGCGAAACCGGCCGCCGCTTTGAACGCGCCGATCCTGTCCTACCCCCCATGGGACAAGACGATGAGCAGCATCGGCCAACTCCCCGCGCGCCATCCGGGCGCCTCCACGGTCGGCACCGCCCTGCTCCGGCCGTGGGTACAGGTCCTCCTCGTCGGCGGCGTGCTGTGGCTGGGGCTGACCTGGGCGACGCTCGCCAGCAGGAACTTCCATCTCGTGCCAAGCGTGATCGTGCTGGGTGCCTTCCTTGGCCCCGTCGCGTTCGTCGCCTATGTGTACGAGCGCGCGCGCGAGGTCCCGCTGCCGATGCTGCTGTGGTGCTTCATCGTGGGCGGCGTCGTCGGCGTGACCGCGGCGAGCGTTCTCGAGTACCGCACGCTGATGGACCTCGGCACGCTGCCCACCATCGCGATCGGACTGATCGAGGAGAGCTGCAAGCTCGTGGTCCCCGTCGCGATCTTCATGGTCGGCCGCTACCGACGCGAGGCCGACGGACTGCTCTTCGGCGTCGCGTCCGGGCTCGGCTTCGCCGCGTTCGAGTCAATGGGATATGGGCTCACCGCTCTGTTCCTCTCGCACGGTCACATCGGCGCGGTGGAGAAGCTGCTGTTCGTGCGCGGGGCGCTGTCACCGGCCGGTCACGGCGCATGGACCGGCTTGATCTGCGCGATGTTGTGGCGCTCGCGGGTGCGCCCCACGCCAGCGGCCAAGGCGCTCGCCGTGGCCACGTTCATCGCTGCGGCGACGCTCCACGCCATATGGGACTCCGCCAGCCACAATTGGGTCCAGGCCGCCGTCGCGCTCGTAAGCCTTTCGCTCCTCTTCTGGCGCATCGACGCGTCCGGCCGCGAACGGCCCGAGCAGCGAGGGGTCGCCCCGGTCCCGTGGACACGCGCCAACCGCGGCCACGTCGAGGTGT
Source organism: Solirubrobacterales bacterium (assembly GCA_025964075.1). Classification (GTDB taxonomy): domain Bacteria; phylum Actinomycetota; class Thermoleophilia; order Solirubrobacterales; family Solirubrobacteraceae; genus JAOPZQ01. Next base: position 2,518 of record JAOPZQ010000027.1, read on the forward strand.
AGGCGGGGGCCTGGGAGTGCGAGGCCGTGCGAGCCGCGCGACCACGACGCGCTCCGCGCCACGGAAGAGGACACTGCCTGGCGAGCCGCCGTGTCCGGGCACCCAGGAGGCAAAGGATCGAGCACGAGCGCCGACGAGCGCGCGCTGGCCCTTGTCGACGAGTTCGGGTCCCAGCTCGCGCGGATGTCGGCCGCGGGGCCGAAGATCGTGGAGTTCCTTGCCATGACCCCGCTCCCGGGGCCGCCTCCCGCCGAGCGGGAGGCGATCCCGCTGCGTCGTCTACGGCGGGTCATCGAGGACGAGCTGGACGCCCGCCTCGGCGAGGCGTTCGCCGACGTCGAGGAGCGGCCGCTGGCCGTCGCATCGCTGGGGCAGGTCCATCGCGCGCGCACGCGCGACGGGGTCGACGTTGCCATCAAGGTCCAGCACCCCGGCGTCGCCGAGGCGATCGAGAGGGACCTGCGCAACGTCGGCCTCGTCGCACCGCTCCTCGGTCGGCTCGCGCCGGGGCTGGACGCCGGCGCGGTGCTCGCCGAGCTCCGTGAGCGGCTCTCCGAGGAGCTCGACTACGAGGTCGAGGCGCAGCACCACCGGCGGGTGGAGCGTCTGCTCAGGGGCCATCCGCACGTGCGTGTGCCGCACGTGATGACAGACCTCTCGAGTCGCCGGATGCTCGTCACCGAGTACGTCGACGGACAGCGGCTCGACGACGTCTCGCGGCTCGATGAGGCCGAACGCGACCGCGTCGGCGAGATCGCGTTCCGCTTCTTCTTCGGGCTCGCCCGGCGGCGCGGGATCGTGGCCGGCGATCCCGCCGTCGAGAACCTCGTTCTCTGCCCCGATGGCCGGGTCTGCGTGCTGGACTTCGGGCTCATGCGCGACCTCGACGCGGACTATCTCGAGGGCGAGCGGGACCTGATGCGCGCGGTCGCCGAGCGCGACGCCGACGCGCTGCATGCAGGCCTGTCCGCTCTGGGCTACCTTCCCGAGCCCGAGCGGTTCGACCGCACCGCCCTGCTCGAGCACCTCCACACCGCGGGCGAGTGGTTCCTGGCACCCGGCGTTCGCCGACTCGACTCCGAAGACGTGCGCCGGACGCTGGAGCTGGGCTACCCGCCGCGGTCGCCGTGGTTCTCGCAGATGCGACGGCAGCGTCTGCCGCCCCCGACGCTGCTGCTTCGCCGCATGGAGGCAGTTGTCCTCGCGACGCTCGGTCAGCTGCGCGCCGCGGCGGACTGGGGGACGATCTCCGCGGAATACTGGGCGGGGAGCTCGCCGTCGACGCCGCTCGGACGCGAGGAAGACGCGTTCCTCGACGGCCGGGGCGGCGCCTGAACCAGCCGCGCTGCACGGCACGGTCTCCTAAGCTCCGACACCGTCAACTGCCGCTGCCAGGCGCTCGTGGCGCTGCGCCCACGCGTCTTCCGTGCGGAAGCTCTCGGTCTGCCACATCGCCGATCGGATGCTGACGCGCCTGCCGTATTTGCGCATGATCGCCGCGTGTCGGGGGAGCGCGACGAAACGACGAAGATCGTCTTCGCTTGCCCACACCGACAGCGACCCTCCCCGCTTCTTGGCGGGGTCCACGTACAAGAGCACGCCGATGGCGCCGGGCATCGCCCACCACGCTCGACTGAGCCCGACGCCGTCGCGGACGATGACCGGCAGGTCTCGGAGGCGGCGGGCCGTGAATTCGGTGAAGCTGACGATCACCGGTTCGTCGGTCCGTGGCACCGGTCCGGGAGTCATCGGGCCTCTCACGAGGTGCGCCCGGCCTCTGCCTCGCAGAGGGCCCGTACGGCCTCGAGCTCGTCTTCGACCGTGGCCATCTGTTGCGCGATCGCGGTCTCCGTGGTGCCGTCCGGGAAGAAGAGCGTGAACAGGTACTCGCTCCCGTCGTGATTGTGGACGACGCGGGAGAACGCGCCACGGGTCGGGTCGGTCGCGCCCAGCAGGTCGACCGTCCCGTGTTCGGGTGAGACCCGGACTGTGATGCGTGCCTGCCCCTCGCGGGTGTCGATCAGCCAGTGATCGCCGTCGGGCTGGACGCCGCGAGCGAAGGCGGGCGCCCACTCGGGCAGGCGCTGCGGGTCGGCCACAAGCGCGAGGACGGCTGCCGGTGGCGCCGCGATCGAGATGCTGCGGGTTTCGGCGCGGTCCGTCTTTGTAGTATGCATCTACATATCATCTGCATCTGCAGATGATATGTCAAGGCGTAAGATATTGTCATCGGCCGAAGGCGCCGCACGCGCGGCTGCGCTGATCTCCCTCGCTACATGTCGTCCCGGGTCACGGCGACCGTGAGCCGCGGAGCGGCGGCGAGCACGTCGGGGAGGTCGGGGATCGCGCCGTCGCCGGCCCGCCACCGGCGGTACGCGGTGTCATGCTCGAGGCTCTTCCAGGTCTCGATTGCGAGCAGGTGCGCCGGGTCGGCGTGGTCCTGGACGACGACGACCGACTCGCAGCCGTCGAACGCGCGCGTGTCGATGAGGATCCGCTCGACGATGACGAGGGCGTCCTCGACCCTGTCGGGCTTGACCCGGAGCTCGAGGATCGAGGTGATGGACATAGGTTCCCTTCGTGGTCGATAGAGCGTCCCCAATTTATATGCCGTAGAGGACCGGGCCGATCGCGGTACCGTCCTGCTGAAGGAAGCCAAGCCTGCAAGGAGGGCCGATGACCGGTTCCGACGCTGCCTCTCGACCGACGTCGGCCCGCGCCGCGGACGCGCTGGTCGTGCGTGAAGTGACGGTGCGGTCGATCGTGGTGCCCTTCCGGCGGCCGCTGCGCACGAAGGTCGGGGACTTCTCGCAGTGGCCGCTGCTCCTGGTCGACGTCACGAGCGAGGAGGGCGTCACCGGCCGGGGCTATCTCGCTCCCTATCTGCCCCGGGCCGCCGCCGCCCTGCTGCCGGTGCTGCGCGACCTCGGCGCCGAGTTGCGGGGGCGACCGGTCGCACCAGCCGCGGCGTTCGACGCGGCCCGCGGCTGGTTCAGCCTGGCCGGGTACCAGGGCCTGGCCCTGGCCGCCGTGGCCGGACTCGACATGGCGCTGTGGGACGCGCTGGCCCAGGCCGCCGGCCTGCCCCTGGCCCGTCTACTCGGCGGCACCTTGGAGCCGGTGCCGGCCTACAACAGCAACGGGCTGGGGTTGCTCCCGCCCGAAGCCCTCGCCGAGGAGGCGCTGGAGCTCCTCGCCGAGGGCGGCTTCACCGCGCTGAAGGTGCGCGTCGGGCGGGACTCACCCGCCGACGACGTAACCGCCGTGCGCCGGGTGCGGGAGGCCGTGGGCGATGCGGTCACCCTCGTCGCGGACTACAACCAGAGCCTCACCCTGGCCGAGGCGCTGCCGCGCTGCCGCGAGCTGGACGGCGAAGGCCTCGCCTGGATCGAAGAACCTCTCCGCTACGACGACCTCAGCGGCCACGCCCACCTCGCCCGCGACACCGCCACCCCGATCATGCTCGGGGAGAACTTCTACGGCCCACGCTCCATGCTCGACGCCATCCGCGCGCAGGCGTGCGACCTGGCGATGCCGGACCTGATGCGCATCGGCGGGGTCACCGGGTGGCTGCGGGCCGCTGCCCTGGCCGACGTCACCGGCACCCCGATGTCGTCGCACCTGTACCCGGAGGTGTCCGGTCACCTGCTGCGGGTCACCCCCACGGCTCATTGGCTGGAGTGGCAGGACTGGGCTCACCCGGTGCTGGCGCACCCGTTCGAGGTCCGCGACGGCCATCTGCACCTGCGCGACGTGCCCGGCAACGGGCTCGAGTGGGACGAGGACGCCGTCGCGCACCACCACGTCCAGCTCTAGGACGGCTGCCGACGGTCGGCTTCCAGCGCAAACCTGCTGCTCTCCTCGGGGCCGAGCAGGGCCTTCATCCATACAGCCGCGTACGGATGACGGCTAGGCTGTAGGGGATGGCCCCCCCGCTCCGGACCCCACGTCGCAAGTGGATCGAAGAGGGGCTCCGGGCCCTTGCCGCCGGCGGCCCGGACGCCGTCCGGATCGAGCCCCTCGCCCAAGCGCTCGGCGTCACCAGAGGAGGCTTCTACTGGCACTTCGAGGACCGGCGCGCGCTGCTCGAGGAGATGCTCGACACATGGGAGCGGGCGACCACGGAGCAGGTGATCGAGCGCCTCGAAAGCGAAGGCCAGGACGCCAGGGCCAAGCTGCGGCGGCTGTTCGCGCTCACGTCCTCCAGCGTTCTGATGACCGACCTCGCAGTCCGCGACTGGTCCCGGCGCGAGCAGACCGTCGCCGAGCGCCTCCGACGGGTCGACAACCGGCGAATGGAGTACCTGCGATCGCTCTTCGGCGCCTTCTGCCCGGACGAGGACGACGTCGAGGCCCGCTGCATGCTCGCCTTCTCACTGCTGATCGGCAACCACTTCATCGCCGCCGATCACGACACGCGCAGCCGCGCGGACGTCCTGGAGTTGGCTCTGAGACGACTCGCGGCCTAGCCGGTGGCGGTCGGGATGCTTGGGCCAAGCCGATCGCCCCGGTAGCCGCTCCATGACCCGCGCGCGCGATCAGCCGGGAGAGACGAGCCCGGACTCGTGTCTGCCGTCGTTCGGTTCGCGCGCCGCGAACACGCTGGACAGGCTCGCGACCTGCGCGTCGCGCGAGCCCAGCGGCTGCAGGCGGAAGCGCTCCTCGATGGTGCTGAGGATGGACGTCGTGTCGTGCTGGGCGTGATCGACCACGAAGTCGCCGCGCAGACCGGGCGAGACGACGAGCGCCGGGACGCGCGTGCCGGGACCCCACCGATCGTGCGGGCCGGGCGTGCCGCCCTGACCCGGTGGCGAGACGTGATCCCATTGCCCGCCGAACTCGTCGTAGGTGACGACGACCATCGTGTCCTTGGAGCAGGGGCTGTCGTGGAGCGACTTGAGAAGCTTGACGAGGTGGTCGCTGCCCTGCGTCTCGCCGGTGTAGCCGGGATGCTCGTTCTCGGCGCCGATCGGCTTGACGAAGCTCACTGGCTTGAGGTTGCAGCTCTTCTTCGACGAGTCCGCGAGGCTCATGAACTCGGTCTCGTCGCGCAGGTGCCGCGCGCGGGCGGGCGTACCTGGGGCGTAGTTGGCGAAGTAGTTGAACGCCTGGTGGTGGAACTGGAACAGCTTGTCCGCGCAGTTCGGCCACGTCGCGGTAGCGAGCGCGTTCGAGTCCGGGCACGCGTGCGTGTTGGTTCCGACGGTGACCGGCCCCGAGCCGTTCGTCCACCCCGGTGCGCCCACATCCCCGTCGGCGTTCGACCAGCCGCCCGAGTACCACGCCCAGCCGACTCCGGCGGCGCTCAGGCGGTCGCCGATCGTCGGGCTGGTCTGCGGCGGAAGCAAGTTGGCAGCCGGCGTCCCGGGCGCGTACGGCTGGTAGGGCGGCTGAGTCGTGTTGACCGCGTAGTCGCCGCAACCTAGAGCGGGCTTCCCGACCGCCGCCACCTGCGCGCACGTAGCGGTGACGGACTTGTCCGCCACCGGCCCGGTGGCCGTGTAGAGCGGGTAGTTGTTCGGCATCCCATTCGAGTCGACCTGCGAGCGCAGGGCGGCCGGCGGGTCCGCGAACGTCGGAGTGGCGGCGGCGATCAGCCACTGGTGGTTCAAGAACGACCCACCGAAGGCGCCTTGGAAGAAGTCGTCGGCGATCGCGTAGTGCGGATGCCCGGGCTCGTGCAGGTACTTGTAGATCGGGAGCGTCCGCGTGTGGTAGTTGCCCATCGAGAGCCCGACGGCGTCGCTGCCCGTGACGTATCGGTCCTGCTTGCCCGCGTCGAGCTGGTACTGCTCCTGGTAGAAGCGGTGGACGAGGTCCTCGGTGCAGCCTCCCGGCTGACCGGTGCCCTTGAGCACGCCGTGCGCGGCGAACACTCCGGGCGGCGGACACGTCGTGTCGCTCGCGCCGATGTAGTCGTCGATCGCGAACGGCGCGTTCCGGAAGGCGCTCGGGAATGCGGAGCTCGTCGTCGTGTCCGTGCATGTCGTCGGCAACGGCGAGGGCGAGGTCAGGTTCACGTCGTTCTGCAGCAGACACTGGTAAGGCGTTCCCGACTGCGTGACCTGAGCCTTGTGCGCGGCGTCAGCGGCGGCGAGGCCGTTGACACCCTCCCATCCGCCGTAGAGGTCGTCGAAGCTGTGGTTCTCCTCGTAGATCACCACCACGTGCTTGATGCGATCCAGCCGAGACCCGCTCGACTTGTGCCCCTGAAGATGCCTGCGCGCCGCGAGCGCGACCGGCACAGTGCCGACCAGCAACAGCGCGACGCCGGCGACGACCGCCCGAATCCCCCAGCGCGACCAGCCTGACCTCATGCCAACTCCTCGTGTTATGCAGGGCCCGCCGGCCACCGCGCTCGGCAACGGCCACCATTCAAGGCAGCGCTCGAATCCGCCGTGTGAACTACCCGAGACGACGACGTTTCGATCCCGTGCCCCCCGTCGTGTCCGGACAAGGCCTCTTCAGCGGCCGCGGCTGCCGTCCCTTCCAGCAGGGATGGCTCATTCCAGCCCTCTGGTCTCTATGCCTCCCCGAGCACTCGGGCCAAGCTGTCCTCGCTCCCACGTTCCAGCCGCCAGGAGGCACGCGATGCACGCAGCGATCTACGAAGTCGAGCTCGTCGACAAAGAGCGAGCCACGACGAATCTGACGGAGAACGTCGTCCCCGGCACCGCGCTGGCGCCGGGGCTCGTGGCCGGGTACTGGATCGAGGTCGGCGAAAACCGGGGGCTATCGGTGATCGTCTTCGACTCCGAGGACGCTACCCGGGCCTTCATGGAGGAAGGCGACCCGCCGCCGACCGACCTGATCAGGTTCCACCGCCGCGAGATCGGGGAGGTCGTCGCCCACACCACGGCGCGCGAGACCGCCAAGCAGTAGCTGGCGTGCACGCCGCGAGCTGCCCCCGAGGTGTCCCGGTCGAGGCACGGAGGCTCGGACGCCGGACGCGTCCGAGCCTCCGAGCGGCTCTCAGGACCCGTGCGGCGTCCGGGTCACGCCCGCGCAGGCCCATTGGCACCTCGCCTCTCGCTGGTCAAGCGGTGACTCCCAGCCCAATGTTGGCGGTCGTTCGGGGTAGAACCTCACCATGCCCCCACCCGACCAGGAATTCGACGCGATCCGGCGCCAACTGGAGGAGCGGCGGGATCGTACCCGCGGGCGCGTGAACGGGCTGGCCGAGCCCGTCGAGCGCGGAACCGCGCAGGGATTCGGCAAGCGCATCGGCGACGGCACGGTCGAGGCGATCAGCCGCCTTACCGAAATCGGAGTCGGCAGCTCGCTCGAGGAGGGGCTCGTCAGAACCGAGCGGGCGCTGGCCAAGCTCGACGAGGGCACCTACGGCCGCTGCGATGCGTGCGGAGAGGCGATCGCGCCGGCCCGACTCGATGCGATGCCCGACGCGGTGCTGTGCGTGGCGTGCGCCAGCGCCCAGCGCCGGGCCCGTGCCCCACGCCGGCGCTGAGCGCACCCATGCGCGCCGAGCCCGGCGTGGAACCACCGTGCAACGTAGAGCCCGCCGTGCCCCCGGCAGGATTCGAATTTGCGCCCCGCGACTTGGCAGTGACGCGGGCGCCGCTGCGCTCGGTGGGACGCGAAGGGCCCGTAGTTGTGGAGGTTGACGCCGATCTTCATGCCGGCGCCCGCGAGCGGTGGTGGTTGACGACTTCGATGTTGTTGCCGTCGGGGTCGAGCACGTATGCGGCGTAGTAGCCGTCGTGGTAGCGGGGCCGCTCACCGGGCTGGCCGTTGCTGCGGTATCCGGCCGCGGTCGCGTCCGCGTGGAATCGGCGTACGTCGTCGTCTTCGCCGGGGAACGCGATGTGGGTGTTCTGCGTCGGCTGGCCCGCGATGACGTGGAGGGAGCCGTCGGACGCGCCGACGGAGAACTCGGCGCGGTCCGTCGTTTGGCGGCTGACCG
>JAOPZQ010000089.1 GCA_025964075.1 Solirubrobacterales bacterium
CGCCGAGGTTGAACGGCCCGGCCTTCGCCGGCACCACAACCGAGAGGCCATAGGGGCTGCCTCTGTAGGGGCCGGTCAAGTACACCTGCCCGGCCAGCCACAGCGGCTGGGAGCCGGATCCTGCGGCGACGTTGGCAGTCCCGATTCGCGACACGGCCGAACACGTTCCGTCCTGCGCTTGGGGCTCGTGGCACAGCGGGACGTCGGCGATCCTGCCGAGCAGGCCCGGCGGCAGGTGAACGCTCGCGCCGGCGAGATCCTGTTCGCCGTCATGCCTGGAGAAGGTGAGCGAGAACCTGCTGAATGCGCCGGCGAGCAGCGTGAGCGTGCCCGCGCTGAACGCCGGTGCGAGCGCGATGGGGGCAGCGCATCCGCTGACGGCGAATTCGGAGGCGGGCGAGGCGGGCGGGCCGCCCCACGGCTCCAGCAGCGAGGTCGTGACAACCCTGCCGCAGGTCTGGGGGTTCGCGAGCGGCGCGCGTGGCCCGCCGTCGAGCTTCAGCTTCAGCTCTTCGAAGGGCAGCTGCGGGTTTTCCGCGAAGCGAGCCGTGAGCTGCCCTGTCCGGGGGTCGACGCTGACGGTTCCCCTCAGCTTGACGATCACCCCCCGTCCAGCTGCTTCGAGGTAGGTACGGAACAGCTCGCCGTTCGCGGCGCTCGCCTCCGTGCAGGCGGGCTGGACCTCACCACCGCACAGCGGAAGGCCGACATAGAGATGGCCCTTGAGCGGCTGGTCCAGCAGCGGGGTGGTGACTTCAACGTCGCCGATCGCGGACGTCGCGGGGCACTGGCCGGGGGCGAGGCGCGAGAGGCCATCGGGGCCTATCTCTTCGCCTTCGCCCGCTTCGTCGGGGTGCGCGGTTCCGAGGGGAAAGTCGATCCCTTGCGGGCCGGACTCGGGGCATCCCGTCAGCCCGTCCGCCGCGGCCGGCGAGAGCGAGACGCCCGCCGGCAGGCTGATCGTCGCGCTCTTCAGGTCGGGTGTTGCCGGAATCCCTGGAAAGCTCTCCGCCTGCGGCACCCTGACCGTGACCTCGTAGCCCGACGGCGTGTCGGGCGCGGCCGTGTCGGGGGTGAGCGCGATCTGCGGATCGAACTGCAGCATGTCGCAGCCTTCGATGCTCGGGTAGAGCGGCGACTGGGCGGCGACCCAGCGGTGCGGCTGCTGGTAGGAGGCCACTTCCAGCTCGGCTGATTCGGGCGCGCCGCCGCACGCGCTCGGATTGCGCAGGAAGGCGCGCGAGGGCGCTCTGCTGCGGCTCTTTTCGCTGGGATTCCCGAAGAAGGTCACCGAGATGCCTGCAAGTGTTTCCTGAGGGAGCCCCCTCGCGGAGAGGCGGATCCGGTACCTGCCTTCTCTCCAGACGGTCGTGGCGTACATGATCACCGGGTTGCGCAGCTCGCTGAAGCCGAACTCCGCCGGAAAGCCGCGCTCCGGGGCGAGGTTGTAGATCGGGGAGGGTCCGCCGATCAGGCCCGAGGACGCGAGCACGCCGCGTATCTGGAGGGTCACGCTTCCGACGATGCTCCCCCTGGGGCACTCGGTCTGGAAGGTCCCCTCGAGCAGCGCCGACTCGGGGCATGCTTCGAGCGCCTGTGGATCGCCGAGCGCGCCGGCCGGCAGGTATGCGACGACGTCGCTCGGTTCCTCGACCGGGCCGTCGGTCGGTATCCCGATCGCGTCCGTCGAGGGCTGAAGGCTGGTGGTGAAGTCGAAGCTCGCCGTCGTCTCATAAGGGTGTCCCGCTGCCTGCGTGTCGGCGGCTCCGGCCAGGTCTGTCGCAGTCATGCGAAAGTCGGCGAGGCCGAACGGCATGGCGGTGGCGTCGGCCGGGGTCGTCGTGCTGCTCGTGGCGGTCGCTGCCCCTCCGCCTTCGACGCTCGCGTTGTCGAGCACGCGGCCCCCCGCGCCCGAGGCGAGGACGTTGACCTGCATCGCCAGCACGCCGTCCGGAGGAACGGGTTCACCATAGGTGCACGTGACCGTAAGGGCAAGCGGCGGTTCTGAGCATTCCATCGCTTTCGGTGCGAAGGCGCCCGGCTGTGTCTCGACACCCGCCACATACGCCGGGGTGAGACCGGCACCGGGGAGCGCATCGGTGAGCGTGACGGGCGCCGTCGAAGGCGCTGCGCCGCTGTTGCGCACGATGACCGTGTACCCGTCGCACGGCCGGTCGGCGCCGAAGACGCCCTGCTCGTCCGCTTCGCACGCGGCGCTGTGGCCGGCCGAGAAGCTCGATGGCTGCGCCACGACACGGATCTCCCAGGCCGGCGCGGGCGTCGCCGCGACTGCCGGGCGAGCGGCGACGGCTGCCGCGCATGTGAGGGCCAGAGCCGATCCGATTGCTCTCAGCAGTACTCGGCGTCGTCCCTTTACGCTCATGTTCCGTGCCTCCTTCCGCCCTTGGCGGGCGTTTGCCCGAATCGCCGCCTCGCGGCGTTTTCACACGCTCGTCGCCTGCTCCTTGTCTTCCTCCTGCAGGCATGCAGCGCCCGCGACAGGCGCGCTTGCCGGGAGATCGACTTCGGCCCGGCCCTCGGCGGCGCGGCGGTGGGCGCAGCGTTTTCGCCCGCGGGCCAGCTCGAGCTGGCGGGCGCGGGCAGCGCGGGAGCCGTTGACGCGGGGCGTTCGCACGAGGTCGCGGCACAGCCTGCGGCGGCTGCGGCCTGCGAGAACCCACCTGCGACGCGTGCGTCGTAGAGGGTCATCTGAGAATCCGCGTGCTGTGGCACGAGC
>JAOPZQ010000090.1 GCA_025964075.1 Solirubrobacterales bacterium
ACGAGCGCGCCGCGGTCGTGGCGGGCGCTCAGGCCCGCGAAGGCGCCGCGCGCGCCCGGATCCGCGTGCGGCGTGCGCTCACCCGTCAGGTAGGGCAGGAACGTCAGGCCCTCGACCCCGGGCGGCCAGCGCTCGGCCTCGGCGAGAAGGACGTCGAAGTCGGCGCCCCCGGTGACGTCGCGCAGCCAGCGCAGCGAGCCGGCGGCCGAGAGGATCGCACCCATGGCGAACCAGCCGCCGGGCACGGCGTGGCACGACGACTGGAGCCGCCCGGCCGGGTCGGGGGCGTACTCCGGCAGCGCGGCGAAGACGACCCCGGAGGTGCCGAGGACGACAGACGCCGGTCCCGGCCTGGCGATCCCCACCCCCAGCGCGCCCGCGGGCTGGTCGCCCGCGCCCGCCGCCACGGGCACGCCGTCGGTCGTGTGGCCGCTCAGCGCCACCGACTCGAGGGCGGGCGGCAGCCACGCGGGGTCGACCTCGAGGGCCGACAGGACCCGTTCGCTCCACGACCGGTGCTCGACGTCGAACCACAAGGTCCCCGACGCGTCCGTGACATCCATCGCCCGGCCGGCGCCGAGCCGGAGCCGGACGTAGTCCTTGGGCAGGAGCACGGTGTGGACGCGCGCGTAGAGCTCCGGCTCGTGGCGCGCCATCCACAGGAGCTTGGGCGCGGTGAAACCCGTCATCGCGCGGTTGCCGGTGGCCGCCACGGTCCCCGAGACGCCGCCCAGCCGGTCCTCGATCTCCGCCGCCTCGGCCGCCGTCCGCTGGTCGTTCCACAGGAGCGCCGGACGGAGGACCCGCTGCGCCGAGTCGAGCGCCACCAGCCCGTGCATCTGCCCGCTCAGGCCGATCGCGCCGAGCCGGCCCGCGTCGGCGCGCAGCGACGCGAGCACCCGCTCGGTCGCGCGCCACCACAGCTCGGGGTCCTGCTCGGTCCAGCCCGGCCGCGGCGTCGCGAACGGGTAGCCGTCCTCGGCGCTCGCGACCACCTCGCCGGTGTCGGTGTCGAGCGCGAGGCCCTTGACGGAGGTCGTGCCGACGTCGAGGCCGGCGGCGATCACGCCCCGAGCGCCGCGTAGACGAGCTCGTAGGCGCGCACGGCGTCCTTGCGCTGTTGCGCCGCGGCGAGCTCGGCGCCGTCGACGCGCCCGGCGACGCCGTCGATGAAGCGCCACTGGACGACCGAGCGCCGCACCGCCGCGACCTGGTCCTCCGTGTACGGGTAGAGGTCGAAGCCGAGGCGGCGCGCGTCGCCGTCGATGCCGTAGCCGGCGCGGCGGAGCTCGATCGCGAGCTCGAGCGTCTCCATGAAGGCGGTCGCGCCGACCATGTTGTCGTCGTCGAACGTGCCCCAGCCGGAGTTCGCGTGCTGATGGCCGAGCAGTCCCTCGGACTGGAGGAGCGCCGCGTACTCGCCCAGGTTCTCGTCGTTCATCAGGAGGTGCTGCCAGTCCATGTTCACCTGGACGTTGTCGAGGCCCTCGCGGCGGAGCGAGTGGATCACGTGCAGGCACATGCCGATGTTCCGCATGAAGATCTTCATCGCGGGCTCGGAGTTCTTGTGCTCGAGGAACAGGCGAACGCCGTTGTCGCGGCAGCGCTCGGCGGTGCGGCCCATCCCCTCGAGGAACCATCCCCAGGACTGGGCGTAGGGCGTCTGGAACGGGTAGTTGTAGCCCTCGATGCCGGGCCAGCAGATCAGGTGCGCGCCGACCGAGGCGGCGAAGTCCGCGGCCCGCAGCGTGACGTCGAGCGCCTCGCGGCGGATGCCGGGGTCGGGCGAGGACAGGCCCCCCTTCCCGAAGCGCGGATCGAGGTGCAGCCCGGTCGCGATGCAGTAGATGTCGTGGCCGGCGAGCGCCTGGCGCACCTCGTCGAGGTTGTCCTCGCTGAGCTCGGCCGGGTAGTGGAACTCGTAGCCGTCGATGTCGTCGCCCAGCCCCGCGACGGCGCGGGACACCTTCTCGGCGGTCGACTCGAGGCCGTGCGCGGGCTGGTAGCCGCCGGGCACGAAGCGGGTGATCATCGGTCCCAGCGCCCAGATTCCGAGGCTCGTCTTCATGAGGCTCCTTCCAGCTCGATGACGGATCCGGTCGCTGCGGCACGCCGCAGCCCGTCGAGCGCGCGGGCCTGCCCGAGGGCGTCCTCGCGGCCGAGCCGCGGCGGCCGACCCTCCCGAATCGCGGCGGAGACGTCCTCGAACTCGTGCAGGTAGGGGTCCGAACGGGGGATCTCGATCCGCTCGACCCCGCCGTCGGAGCGGCGCCAGTCGATCCCGCTCTCGACGCAGTGCCAGGGGTCGGCGACGAGGAGGGAGCCCTCGGAGCCGATCGCCTCGAGGTCGTGCCGGGCGGGGAGGTCGAAGCCGCAGTCGAATGTCGCGAGCACGTCGCCGGGGAGGCGCATCGTCGCCGCGAAGCGCATGTCGACTCCCCCGTCCTCGATCGCCTCGGCGTGCACCGACTCGGGCTCGCCGGCGAGGAGGCGCGCACCGCTCACGCAGTAGCAGCCGACGTCGAGCAGCGAGCCGCCGTCCAGCGCGGGGTCGCCCCGGACGTTGCCCTCGCGCGCGAGCGTGAACGAGAACGACGTCCGGATCAACCGCAGCTCGCCGATCGCGCCCCGGTCGACGAGCTCGACGAGCTTCGCCGTCTGCGGGTGGTGGCGCCACATGAACCCCTCGGAGAGGACGAGGCCCGCCTGCTCGGCGGCGTCGAAGCAGCGCTCGACGTCCTCGGGCCGGGGCGAGAGCGGCTTCTCGCAGAGGACGTGCTTGCCCGCGCGCAGCGCCTCGAGGGTCCACGGGACGTGCAGGGCGTTCGGGAGCGGGATGTAGACCGCCTCGACGTCGGGGTCGGCGAGCAGGTCCTCGTAGCTCCAGTGTGCCTTGGGGATGCCGTACTCCCGCGCCGCCGCGGCGGCCCGCTCGGGCGTGCGGCTCGCGATCGCCACGAGCTCGGCGCCGCCCGCCGCGGCAGCGGCGGGCAGCACCTTGGCATTGATGTGAGCCGTCGAGAGGACGCCCCAGCGGACGGGGCCCCTCATGCGCGCCCGGTCGCCGCGCTCCGGCGCCGGGAGAGCGAGTCGAGGGTCACCGCGGCGAGCAGCACGACGCCGGTGACGATGAACTGCGTTCCGGCGCTCACGTTCAGCAGGCCGAGGCCGTTGATGATCATCGCGATCACGATGCCGCCGAGCACGGCGCTGCGCACCGTGCCGCGGCCGCCGAACAGGCTGGTCCCGCCGATCACCGCGGCGGCGATCGAGTAGAGCAGGGTCGACCCACCGCCCGTGCTCGTGTCCACCGAGCTCAGGCGGGAGGCGAGGACGAGCCCGCCGAGCGCCGCCATCGTGCCGGAGATCGCGAACACCGCGAGCCGGATGCCGGCGACATTGATGCCGGCGCGCCGGGCCGCCTCGGCGTTCCCCCCGACGGCGTAGACGTGGCGTCCGAACCGCGTCCGCTGAGCGAGGAACGACAGCCCGATGAGCAGGCCGAGGACGAGCAGGCCGGCGTACGGAACGCCGCGGTCGCTGTTGGCCCACGCGACGATCGCGATCGCCAGGGCCCCGACGAGCGCCGTGCGCAGGCCGATCACGGCCCACGGCGGGTTCGGGAGCTCGGCCTGCCGTCGGCGGAACACCGTCGCCATCTGCTGGCCGAGGAAGAGGGCGATGCCGGCGATCGCGACGATCCACGCGAGCGTGTGGTTCACGTAGTCGTTGGCGAGGCCGGTGATGAACTTGTCCTGGATGACGATCGTGCCCTTGCTCCCGATTATCTGGAGCACGACCCCGTTCCAGCCGAGCAGGCCCGCGAGCGTGACCACGAACGAGGGCACGCCGATCCTCGCGACGAAGAAGCCCTGAGTCAGGCCGATCGCGGCCCCGACGCCGAGAGCGGCGGCGACCGCGAGCCACGTGGCCCACTGCCCGCTGCCGGGCTCGAGGAGCACGGCGGCGATCACGCCGCCCATGCCGCTCACGTAGCCGACCGAGAGGTCGATCTCGCCGAGCAGCAGGATGAAGACCATCCCCATCCCGATGATGACGACGGCCGAGCCCTGGGCGATCAGGTTGACGAAGTTGCCAGCGGTCAGGAACTGCGAGTTGCGAGCCTGGAAGTAGATGGCGATGGCGATGATGCCGACGATGATCGGCAGCACGCCGAGCTCGCCGCCACGGAGGTTGTCGACCCACTGACGCGCGTAGCCGGCGAGGCCGCCGACGGACGTGGCCGCCTCGGTGGGCGGGAGGTTGGAGGGGGTCTCGATGGGGGCCTTGACGTCGCTCATGCGAGCGCCTCCTCCTGCATCCCGGGAACGCTGTGGAGCTGGCCGGCGGTGATGGCCTCGACCACCTCGCGCTGATTGGTGTCCTTGGTCGTGAACTCGGCGACGTTCTGGCCGAGCCGCAGGACCGTGATGTGGTCGGCGACCTCGAAGACGTCGTTCATGTTGTGGGAGACCAGCACGACGGCAAGCCCCTGCTCGGCGAGCCGGCGGACGAGGTCGAGGACCTGTTGCGTCTGGGCGACGCCGAGCGCCGCGGTCGGCTCGTCGAGGATGACCAGCTTGGAGTTCCAGAGCACGGCCTTGGCCACCGCCACCGATTGGCGCTGACCGCCGGAGAGGCTCGCGACCGTCTGGCGCACGGACTGGATCGTGGTGACGGAGAGCTCCTTGAGGACCTCCCGGGAACGCTTCTCCATCCTCGCCTCGTCGAGACGGCGGAGGGTCGAGAGCAGCTCGCGGCCGAGGTACATGTTCTGGACGACGTCCAGGTTGTCGGCGAGCGCGAGGTCCTGGTACACGACCTCGATGCCGAGTCGCGCGGCGTCCTTGGGGCCATGAATCGAGACGGGCTCGCCGGCCCAGAGGACCTCGCCGTCGTCGATCGTGTGGATGCCGGCCACGCACTTGATGAGCGTCGACTTGCCGGCGCCGTTGTCGCCGACCAGCGCCATGACGTGTCCCACATCGACGTGGAAGTCGACGCCGTTCAGCGCGTTCACCGCCCCGAAGCGCTTGTGCACGCCCCGCAGCTCCAAGAGATGTTGCTCGTTCTGCTCGGCCAAGTCCTCTCCTCCTCAGGGACCCGCCCGGAGGGGCGCCGTCGCCGGCGCCCCTCCTGCGGTCGTCGTCTTTACAAACCTGCCTTCGTGCAGTCCGCGGCGAACGCCCCCACGCAGATCTCGCTGCGCTTGAGGAATCCGTCCTTGATGACTGTGTCCTTGATGTTGCTCTTGGTCAGCGAGATCGGCGTCTCGAGGATCGAGGGCGTCTGCGCGCTGCCGTTCTTGGTCTGCGCGGTCGTCGGGGCCGTCTGGCCCTTGGCGAGCGCGATCGCCAGCTTGGCGGCCGAGTCGGCCTCCTTCTTGACGGGCTTGTAGACCGTCATGCACTGCTGGCCGGCGAGGATGTGCTGAACGCCCTGGGCCGTCGCGTCCTGACCGGTCACCGGGACGGGCTTCAGCTTGCGCGCCGTCTCAGCCGAGACCACGGAGTTCGCCAGGCCGTCGTTGGCCGCGAGGACGCCGTCGATCTTGTTCTTGGTCTGCTGGAGCATCTGCTCGTAGATGGTCAGCGCCTTCTGATTGTCCCAGTCCGGGACCGACTGGTTCGGGCCCTTCGTGAACTTGCCAGACGCGTACATCGGACTGAGCACCGAGTTGTACCCCTGTGCGAACAGAGTCGCGTTGTTGTCGGTGGGCGAGCCGTTGAGCTCGGCCACGACCGGCTTGGCGACGCCGGAGCTGTTGAGGCAGTTGACAAGCCCCTGGCCCTGCAGCTTGCCGACCTGCACGTTGTCGAACGACACGTAGTAGTCGGCGCCGCCGCCGAGCGTCAGGCGGTCGTAGTCGATGACCTTGACGCCCTTGGCGTGGGCGAGCGCGATGATCGCCTTGCCGCTGCCGGGATCGAGGTCGACGAGCAGGATGACCTTCGCCCCGTTGGTGATCGCCTGCTCCGCCTGCGTGCGCTGCGTCGTCGGATCGCCCTGGGCGTTCACGATCGTGTGCTTGATGCCCGCGGCGGTGAACGCCGCCTCGAGGTACTTCCGGTCGAACTGCTCCCAGCGGACCGACGACTGCGTGTCCGGGAGCAGGACGGCGACGCCGCCCTTCGAGCTGCCGCCGCTCGACGACGACGACGTCGACGTCGACGACGACGACGAGCTCGTGCTGCTCTTCTTGGACGACCCACATCCGGCGACCACGACGGCGAACGCCGCCGCGACGAGTGCTGCGAGCAGCACCGGATTTCTCATTCGCAAGATGACCACTCCTCCTCTGATCTTGATCTTCATCTTGATGTTCTTGGACCTGAAAAGCCTGCGTTTGTCAGCTTTTGGGTTGGGGCGCGTGCCTCACCTCCCCACCGCGGTCCGCGCGCGTCCGAGGAACGCGCGATCGGACTGGCCGACGACGAGCACGAGCGCCCCGAGCAGCTCGGCGCGCTCTCCGAGCGCCGCCGTGACCACCTCGACGCGATCGGCCGCGGCCGGGATCGCATAGCGACGTACGGATTCGCGCAGGGGGCCAAGCAGCAGCTCGCCCGCGTCGGCGAGCTTGCCGCCGACGACGATGCGCTCAGGATTGAACTGGTTGCAGAGGGCGGCGGCGACCACGCCGACGGTCCGGGCGGCGTCGGCGATCACGCGGCTGCAGGCGGGGTCTCCCTCGACGGCGAGGGCGACCATGCGCGCGAGCGTGAGGCGCCCGTGCGAGGGCCGGAGCAGCTCGAGGAGCGCTCCCGAGGCGGCGTAGGTCTCGAGGCATCCGCGGTTGCCGCACCGGCAGATCGGGCCCTGGTCGTCGACCAGCACGTGGCCGATCTCGCCGGCCGTGCCGCCGGCGCCGCGGTACAGGCGGCCGCCGAGGACCAGCCCGGCGCCGATCCCCTCGGCGAGCATCAGGTAGGCCATCTCGCTGGCGCCCCGGCCCGCCCCGAGGACGAGCTCGGCGAGGGCGCCGAGGTTCGCGTCGTTGTCGACGTGGACCGGGAGGCCGAGGCGGCGCTCGAGCTCGGCGACGACATCGATGCCCACCCAGCCCGGCATGATCGTCGAGGAGCCGACGCGCCCGGTCTCGGTGTCGATCGGGCCCGCGAGGCCGACGCCGGCGCCGAGCAGGCGCTCGCGGTCGACGCCGGCGCGGGCGATCACGTCGTCGACGAGCTCGACGGCGACCTCGAGGCACGCGGCGGCGTCGCGGTCGACATTCAGCTCCCGCTCGGCCTCGGCGAGGATCCGGTGGTCGAGATCGGCGACGGCGACGCGGATCACGGGATGATCGAACTGGAGGCCGAGGACGGCGCCGGCGGTGGGGTCGAGCGTCAGCAGCACCGGGGGGCGACCGCCGCGCGGCCCGGCGACGTCGCGCTCGTCGCCGCGCTCGACGACGAGGCCGTCTCGCTGCAGCTCCGAGACCAGGTTCGAGATCGTCGAGCGCGCGAGGCCCGTGACCCGCGCGATATCGGCGCGGCTTACAGCGCCGCGCTCGCGAACGGTCTCCAGCACGCGGAGACGATTCAACTCCCTCAAGGAGCTCAAAGACCCGGTCCGACCCGTGGACACTGCGGCGGAACTCTTCACCGACGCCGAGGTTTTGTCAAGTCCCGATCAAACCAACCCCCATCTTGGGGTTAGTTTGTGCAGGCTCGGAACGAAGCTACCCCGGTCAGCGCCCGACGGCCCGCCGGCGCTTGCTCGTGAGCGCGTCGATGATCACCGCTGCCAGCAGGACCGCGCCGGTTACGAGCAACCGCGTCGAGGACGGGTAGCTGAGCAGATCGATCCCGTTCGTGATCGACCCGATGACCACTGCGCCGAGCACCGCCGACCAGATCGAGCCGCGACCGCCGAACAGGCTCGTGCCGGCGATCACCGGCCCGGCGATGGCCAGCAGGAGCGTGTCGCTCCCGCCCGAGCTCTGGTTCACGGCGAGGAGCCGGGAGGCGAGCAGGATCCCGCCGCAGCCGGCAAGCGCCGAGGCGAGGGCGAACACGCCGATCCGGATCCGGTCGACCTTGATGCCGGCTCGACGGGCCGCCTCGGCGTTGCCGCCGACCGCGAAGATGTGGCGCCCCCAGACGGTGCGCAGCGTGATCGCGTCGAACACGATCACGAACCCGAGCAGGATGACGACGGCGAGCGGGAGCCCGCGATCGGCGTTGAACACCAGGATGGCCGCGAACGTGACCGCCGCGACGAGCCCGATCCGCACCGCCACCGCGACGAGCGATGGCACGGGCAGGTTGGCCGCCTGCCGCCTGCGCCGCCGGGAGAGGTTCGACGCCGCGTACGCCGCCACCACCCCGACGGCGACGATCCAGCCGATCGCGTGCGAGAAGAACTTGTTCGCGAGGTCGACGATCCCCGGGTCGGTGATGTTGACCGTCCCCGTCTTGCCGAGCACGACCAGCAGCATGCCCTGCCACGCGAGCAGCCCGGCGAGCGTGACCACGAACGACGGGACGCCGATCTTGGCGAAGATCGCGCCCTGCGCTCCGCCGATCGCGGCGCCGACGGCGATCCCGGCGAGGATCGCCGGCGCCGCGGCCCAGCCGTGCTTCACGTTCAGCACCGCCACGACCGCGCCCGCGAGGCCGCTGACGGCCCCGACGGAGAGGTCGATCTCCCCGAGCAGGAGCACGAGGACGACGCCGACGGAGATCATCCCGAGCCCGGCGGTCTGCAGCGTCAGGTTCGTCAGGTTGACCGCGGTCAGGAAGTGAGAGTTGTTCGCCTGGAAGTAGATCCAGATGAGCGCGATCACCAGGATCACGCGCACGACGCCGAGGTCGCCCTCGGCGAGCCGCCTGAAGACCTTGGTCACTTCGCCTCCTCCTCGACCTCGACGCCGGTGATCGCGGAGACCACGCGGTCCTGACTCGCCGTGCGGTCGAACGTGCCGACGCGCCGCCCGAGCCGCAGCACGACGATGCGGTCGGCGACCTGGAACACGTCGGCCAGGTTGTGGCTGATGACGACGACGCCGAGTCCGCGCTCGCGCAGCCGCTTGATGAGGTCGAGGACCTGCGCCGTCTGGGCGACGCCGAGCGCCGCGGTCGGCTCGTCGAGCAGCACCACCCGCGGATCGCCGAGCAGCGAACGGGCGATCGCCACGGACTGGCGCTGGCCGCCGGAGAGCGAGCCGGCGACCGCGCGCAGGCTGCGGAGGTGGACGGACAGCGTCGAGAGGAGATCGGTCGAGCGCTCCTCCATCGTCGTCTCGTCGAGCCTCGGGTCGATCCGGCTCGTGACGATCTCGCGCCCGAGGAACAGGTTCGCGACGACGTCGAGGTTGTCGGACAGCGCGAGGTCCTGGTAGACGGTCGCGATGCCGAGGGTGCTCGCGTCCTGCGGGCTCTTCAGCGACACCGGCTCGCCGTCGAAGAACGCCTCGCCCTCGTCGGCGGGCTGGATGCCCGAGAGTGCCTTGATCAGCGTCGACTTGCCGGCGCCGTTGTCGCCCACGAGCGCGACGACCTCGCCGGCCTCGACCTCGAAGTCGACGTCCTCGAGCGCGGCGACGGCCCCGAAGTGCTTGGAGAAGCCCCGTACGGAGAAGAGCTGGGTCATAGCCGGGTAGACTAGTGGTCTAGACCAGAAAGGACCGGTTCGATCGATGCGACTCGGGGTCGGCGCGGCGCTCGTCGCCGGCGCGCTCGTGCAGGGAGACATGGCCGTGGAGGACGGGCGGATCACCGGCCTGGGCCTCGGGCCCGCGGGCGCGGGGCTCGCCGTGCCCGGCTTCGTCGACCTCCAGGTCAACGGCTTCGCCGGCGTCGACTTCCTCGCCGCCGACGGCGCGGGCTACGCACACGCCCGGGAGGCGCTCGCGGCCACCGGCGTGACCGCCTTCGTCCCGACGTTCGTCTCCTCCCCGCTCGACGTCTATCCGGACGCGCTGGCGACCGTCGGGTCGCTCCCCGACGGCCCCGGCCCGCGCGTGCTCGGCGTCCACCTCGAGGGCCCGTTCATCTCGCCGCGTTGGACGGGCGCGCACGATCCCGCGTTCGTGCTCGCACCCGACGCCGCCGTGCTCGACCGCCTGTGCGACGCCGGCCCGGTGCGGCTCGTGACGCTCGCGCCCGAGCTGCCGGGCGGGCTCGCCCTCGTCGAGCGGCTGGCGGCGCGGGGTATCGCGGTGTCCGCCGGGCACAGCGACGCCGACGCCGACGCGGCGCGCGCCGCGTTCGAGGCCGGCGTACGGGCGATCACCCACGTCTACAACGCGCACCGGCGGTGGGCGCCGCGCGATCCCGGCCTCGCCGGCGTCGCGCTCGTCCATCCGGCCGTCACGGTGCAGACGATCGTCGACGGCGTGCACCTCGCGGCCGAGGTCGCGGCGGCCGCGTTCCGCACGGCGGGGGCCCGGTTCTGCCTCGTCACCGACGCCGTCGAGGCCGCCGGCCTCGGGCCGGGCACGTACCGCCTCGGCCCGATGACCGTCGCGGTCGCGAACGGCCGCGTCGAGCTCGCCGACGGCACGCTCGCCGGGAGCGTCCTCACGATGGACGCCGCGGTGCGCAACCTCGTCACCGCAGGCGCGAGCGTCACGCAGGCCGTGCACGCGGCCACCCGGGCGCCCGCCGCGCTGCTCGGCGCGCCCGGCCTGGGCGTGCTGCGGGTCG
>JAOPZQ010000094.1 GCA_025964075.1 Solirubrobacterales bacterium
AGCGCCTGCTCGCCGCGGCGCGGGCGAAGCGCGACGCCGGCGCGCTCGACGCGGCGCTGGGACTGCTGGTCGCGGTCGAGGCCGCGCCCCTCGACGAGCTCCAGCGCGCTCGCGTCGACCTCTTGCGCGGACAGATCGCGTTGGAGGAGCGACGCGGCAGCGACGCCGGTCGGCTGCTCGTCAGCGCCGCCAGGCGCCTCGAGCCCCTCGACGCCGACTTGGCGCGCGAGACGCACCTCGAGGCGCTCGGCGCCGCGATGGCCGCAGACCTGGACATCCCCGGAGGCGTGCTGGAGGTGGCCGAGGCCGCGCGGGCCGCGCCGGCCGGCCCCGAGCCGCCGCGTGCGGTCGACGTCCTGCTCGACGCGTTCGCGCTCCGGTCGACGGACGGATATGCGGCGGCTGCGCCGACGTTGACCCGAGCACTCGAGATGCTCCTCGCGTTGAAGGCGGGCGACGACGAAGCCGGCCGCTGGCTGTGGCTCGCCGGCGGCAGAGCCAGCATCATGGTCGCCGTCGAGCTGTGGGATGCCGACGCCTTCCATGCCCTGGCCGCTCGGCAGGCGCAGTTCGCCCGCGACACGGGCGCGCTCGTGCAGTTGCAGCTCGCGCTCAGCTTCCTCGCCAGAAGCCACATTCTCGCCGGCGAGTTGACCCCGGCGGCGCTGATGATCGAAGAGGATCGCCTGATCGCCGAGGCGACCGGGAACCCACGGCTTGGGAACGCCCGGATGACGCTGGCGGCCTGGAGGGGCCACGAGGCGCAGGCGTCTGAGCTGATCGAGGCCACGTCGCAGGAGGCGACCGCCCACGGCTGGACCACCAACTCCTACGCGAGCTCGGTGCTCTACAACGGCCTCGGTCGCTACGACGCCGCGCGTGACGCCGCTCGGCGAGCGTTCGAGCGCGATCCGGTGGGACAGGGACCCTTTCTCATACCCGAGCTCGTCGAGGCGGCGTCCAGGACCGGTGACGTAGCGCTGGTCAGGGCCGCACTCGAGTGGCTGTCCGAGCGCACGCGTGTGATGCGCAGCGAGTGGGCACTGGGCATCGAAGCTCGTGCCCGTGCCGCGCTGAGCGAGGGCGAGGCCGCCGAGAGCCGCTACCGGGAGTCGATCGCGCACCTCGGTCGGACCCGCGTCCGCGTCGAACTGGCCCGGGCCCATCTTGTCTACGGCGAGTGGCTGCGCCGTGAACGCCGGCGCGTAGAAGCGCGCGAGCAGCTGCGCATCGCCCACGAGATGCTGGCGGCGATGGGCATCGAGGCGTTCGCCGAGCGCGCCCGGCGCGAGCTGCTGGCCACCGGCGAGACCGCGCGCAAGCGCACCGTCACGACCCGCGACGAGCTCACCGCTCAAGAGGAGCAGATCGCGCGGCTCGCCCGCGACGGCCTCTCCAATCCGGAGATCGGCACCCGCCTGTTCATCAGTCCCCGCACGGTCAAGTACCACCTGCGCAAGGTGTTCACGAAGCTCGACATCGCCTCCCGCACCGAGCTCGACCGCGTCCTGCCCGGCGACCCGACGAGCGTCTAGCCGCACCCAGCAATCCCACTGGCCACTGGCGGATGCGAGCGCGGTCCGCGCGAACCACACTCGCCGTGATGCGCTCGGCGAGCGAGCACGACCACGAGCAGTCGGGAGCAAGACCGTGAGCACCTGGTCGAACGGATCGATCCAGATGCGGTTCCGGACCATCGACGGGCTGTCGATCCGTTTCGCCGAGAGCGAGCACCGGGACGATCACGCGCTCCTGCTGAGCCCGTGGCCGGAGAGCCTGCTCGCGTTCGAGCCGACGTGGGCGCGACTCGCCGAGGACACCCATCTGGTGGCGGTCGACCTGCCGGGGTTCGGTCATTCCCAGCGCCGCGACGACCTGCTCTCGCCGCGGGCGATGGGCCGGTTCCTGATCCGCGTCGCCGACGCGTTCGAGCTCGACAGGCCGCACGTCGTGGGTCCCGACGTCGGCACCGGGGCCTCGCTCTTCGCGGCGGCCTTGTATCCGGACCGTTTGCGCAGCCTGGTCGTCGGGAGCGGGGGGTCGGCGTTCCCGCTCCAGCTGGGAGGGCTGGTGAAGGACTGGGTCGAGGCCCCCGACCTCGAGAGCTTCCGGAGCGCCGACCCGCGGCAGATCGTCGCCGGCGCCTTGACCGACATCGAGCGGTACGCGCTCCCCGACTACGTGCGCGAGGATTACCTCTCCTCCTACGAGGGCGACCGGTTCGTCGAGTCGATGCGCTACGTGCGCACCTACCCGACCGACCTCTCGATCCTCCGCGATCTCCTGCCGGAGATACAGACGCCGGTGCAGATCATCGCCGGCGGGCGAGACGCGGCGGTGCCACCGGTCAACGGTGAGTACCTCCACGCCCGGCTCCCCAAGAGCAAGCTCGACATCGTCGACGCCGGGCACTTCACGTGGGAGGACGCAGCGGACGAGTACGCGGCGCTCGTCACGAGCTGGTGGAGCGGCGGCTACGCGACCACCGTATGACAGCCGCCGACCATGGAGCCCGATTGCTGTCTGAGGCCGTGGGTCATCTGGCGCTCTGAGCGTGAGGGCGGAGCCGCAGGCTCGCATCACGACACTCCTCATCGCCCACGACTGGCCCTCGCACTGTCCAGTGGCGGATGCGAGCGCGGCCCGCGCGAATGACACTCGCCGGGATGCAATGGTCGAACACGGTGTCGGGACGCGCCGCTACGCGAGCGCCGGACCGGCGGCGGCACGCTGACCCATGACCACCCACGGCGCGACCGCAGTAGAGGCGCTCGACGAGGCCGTCGACCATGTCCGCGGCCCCTCGGCCGGGCGTCTGATCCTCGAGTACGGCGACTACGAATGTCCGTACGCGCGCGCGGCCTACCGACAGATCCAGCGCGTCGAGAGACAAGTCGGGGAGGGGGTCCGGTTCGCCTTCCGCCACTTTCCGCTGACCGCGATCCATCCGCACGCACTCGCCGCATCCGCCGCCGCGGAGGCCGCCGCCCTTCAGGACGGTTTCTGGCAGATGCACGAGCTGCTCTTCCGCGGCCAGACGGCGCTCGAAGACGAGGATCTACGACGCTACGCCGCCGAGCTCGACCTCGACGTCGCGCTCTTCGAACGCGACCGGACGAGCGCCGCGGCGCTACGACGCGTCGGCCGCGATGTCGAGAGCGGACTGGCGTCGGGGCAGGTGACGGGCACGCCCACGCTGTTCATCGACGGCGTCGTGCACCGCGGGGGATACGACGCGGCGCAGCTGTCGGAGGCGATGGGGTTGGGTGCAACGGCCTGATTCGCCGCGACGACAGCGCCACCGAACGGTTGCCACGGATCGCCGTGCTCGGCGCCGGGCACGTCGGACCGGTGATCGCGCGGGTCGCGGTCGCCGCCGGCTACGAGGTGACGATCGCGGCTTCCGGCGACCCGGAGAGGATTGCGCTCGTCGCGCAGGTGATGGCACCGGGAGCCGCGCCGCGATGGGCGGCCGATGCTGTCGACGGCGCCGACGTCGTCGTGCTGGCGATCCCAATCCACAAATTTGCCGCGTTCGACTCTGCCCTGGTCGCCGACAAGCTCGTGGTCGACACCATGAACTACTGGCCGCCGGTCGATGGCGTGCAGGAGATGTTCGAGGATCACCGGTACGGCAGCAGCGAGCTCGTTCAGCATCGGCTTGCCCGGTCGACGGTCGTCAAGACCCTCAACCACCTCGGCT
>JAOPZQ010000112.1 GCA_025964075.1 Solirubrobacterales bacterium
CCGGACCTCCGGCGAACGAGCGCGGATCGCGGCGCAGATCTCCGTTCCCCACTCCTCGCCCACGAAGAGGTCGACGAGAGCGACCCTGGGCTCGTGGCGCGAGGCGATCAGCATCGCGTCCTCGCCCCGCCGAGCGCTCAGGACGCGCGTCACCCAGGGCTGGCGGCGCAACACCACGCGCAGGCCGATGTGAACGACGTCGCGGTTGTCGACGAGGAGGACACCGAATCGCAGATCGTCGCGCGCGGCTGTCCCCTTGATCATGCCGTCAGTCTGCCGCTGCCGCACCGGCGCAACCATGTGCGCTACCCCGAGCCCCGCGAGGGCGGACCCGACGACCGAGTCGGGCGAACCCTACTCCCGCTCACACAGCCGCGAGCAGCTCGCCGCGGTTGGCGATGAGCACGTCGCGCAGCGTACGCGGCGCTCGCCCTGTGAGCCGTGACACCGCGGGGTCGACGACATCGTAGTAGCCCTCGCGGATCGCCCTGCCGAAGGCCACGATCGCGCGGGCGACGGGCTTGGGCGCGCCGCTGCGCGTGAGCCCCCAGCCCAGCACCCTGTCGCCCACCGGGATGAGCTTGACCTGGCGGCCGCTGACCTCGGAGAGCAGGTCCGCGAGCTGCGTCTGGCTGAGCGCCTCTTCGCCGGTGATGTCGTGGATCAGGCCCTCGTGCCCGTCGGTGGTCAGCACGGAGGCGGCGGCCGCCGCGCAGTCGTGGCGCGAGACCGGAACGAGCAGCCCGTCGCCCGCGTTGGTGTAGAGCTTGCCGCCCGCGACGGCCAGCGCGCCCGGAATCACCTGCAGCTCGGCGTACGTCGCGTTCCTGAGCACGGTCCAATCGAGTCCGCTTTCCCTGAGGATCTTCTCCGTGTCGCCGTGCTCCGTGGCAACGGGCCCGACCGGGTGGTCCGGCCCGGGGTTGGGGAACGAGGTGTACACGACGTGCCTGATTCCGGCGGCGGACGCCGCCTCGATCGCGGCCCGGTGCTGGGCGCTCCGCCGGCCGACGGCGAGCGTGCTGATCAGCAGCATGCGCTCGCCGCCCGCGAAGGCCGTGGAGAGCGAGTCCGGCTCGTCGAAGTCGCCGTAGCGGACCGTCGCGCCGCGGTTGGCCAGGTCCCGTAGTGCCTCGGGATGACGGGTGACGAGGACCAGGTCGGAGTGAGGGGCGCGCTCCAACAGGTCCTCGGCGACAAGGCGCCCGAGATGTCCGGACGCTCCGGTGACGATGACGCTCATTGCGCTGATCTCCGATCTACTGGAATGGCGGACGCGCGCGCGGAGCCGGAAGCGCCGTGCGAACAGCCTCCAACGTACGCGGAGAGCGAGGGCGGGGCGAGTGTCCCGAGCGGCAGCAGGAGCCGGACCGAGGGCCGGGTGTCCACGTCGTAGGTACCGCACCGAACCCAGGGGCGCGACCGGGTACGGCCCGTGGCGTACCGGCAAGAGCCCTCCGGCAGCCGATGACGTGGGCATCCCCGTGGGCAAGCATGTAACCGCGATGACCGAAGCTTCCGCTGGCACCCACCCTGACTTGTACCCGCCCCGCGGGCCGATGCTGCGCTCCGTGCCGCCTCCCGGCCCCGAGCACGCGGAAAACGGCGCCTGGCTCGATCCAGCCACGCTGGCCGACCTGGTGACCGCGCCCGCCACCGGCGTGGCCGAGGTCGCCCGCGCGGGGCTGATGCCCGTGCTGCCGCATGACGCGCTGGTGCTCGTGACGCCGGCCGCGGCGGGGGCTCCCGTGCAGATCGCGGCGCGCCCCGGCCTGCGCGACTCCCTGGCCGAGATCGAGTGGTCCCGGATCGTGTCCGCCGCCGGGGGGGCGGCGGAGGGCACGTCCGTGCCGATCAAGCTGCACGACGTGCTGCGCGGCCTGAGCACCGTCGCGTGGTCCGCCACCACGGGCGGATGCACCGTCTGGCTGGTGATCGGCGCGCACGGCGAGCTCGAGATCGATCACGAGAGAGAATCGGCGGCGAGGCAGGTCGCCATGCTGACCGCGGCCCGCGCGCGCCGGATCGACGACGATCCCCCCGCGGCCACGCTCGCGTTCTCGCGAGCGATGACCCTCGAGCGTGAGCGCGTGCGGGCGCAGCTCTCGAGTAGTCACGCCGCGACGTTGTCGGCGCTGCTGCACACGCTGCGCAGCGCGAACAACGGCGGGTCGCGGACGTCACCGCCGGAGGTCACCGAGGCGATCAACCTCGCTTCGCGTGCCCTGCTCGACTTGGAGACCCTCAGCGAGAGACACGACCCCTTCGGCCGCGTCGTGCTGAGCAAGGCGTTCGCCGACGCCCAGGACGAGGTGGGCCGAGTCGTCCACGCCGTCCGGCTGCGGGTGTTCGCCGATCTCGACGCGCAGGATGGCGCCCAGGTTCCGCAGGCAATCGCGCAGGCCGCACGCTTCCTGAGCCGGGCCGCCGCGTTGAACGCCACCGGGCACGCGGGAGCCCAGAAGCTGCGCCTGCTCTGGCGGCTGACCCAGGGGACGCTGGCCATCACGGTCGCCGACGACGGCGCGGGGTCCGACGACACCGGCGAGCAGTTCTCGAAGCTCGCCGACGTCCACCGGCGCCTCGCCGGACTCGGCGCGGAGATCGAGCTCGACTCGAATCCGCACTGGGGTACGACGCTCACCTGCCGGCTGCCGCTGCACGACGTCGCTGCCACGCCCGAGACACCGGGCGCGCGGCGGCTCGACCAGCTGCGCGATCGCGAGCGCGAGGTGCTCGAGCTGATGATCGCGGGGCTGCGCAACCGCGACATCGCCGAACGGCTGTTCATCACCGTCCGCACGGTCAAGTACCACGTCTCGAACATCCTCCAGAAGCTCGGCGTGAACTCGCGGACCGAGGCGATCGCCCTCGCTCACAGCGCCGGGATCTCCGCGCCCACCACCGATCCCGAGCCGGCCGAGGCCACGGTCGGCCCGGTGTGAGAGAACGCTCCGAGCCCCCTGCCGCATGTCCCTCCAGCCCCACCCGGCGGATACCGCATCGACGACCACCACCGCGGCCTCGCTGCGAGCGGCCGCCGCCGCTGCGTCACGGGCCGCTGCGATCGAGCCGCTCGCCGCCTCGCGCCGCAACACCTGAGCCGGGCTGAGCATGCCTCGGGACCACGCCATCGCGGTGCTCATCGTGGAACCCCACCGGCTCGTCCGCGCGGGCTTCCGTCTGCTGCTCGAGGCCAACGAGGACATCCTGGTGGTCGGTGAGGCGGTGCGCGGCGAGCACGCCGTCGCGGGGGCGCGGCGGCTGCGTCCGGACGTCGTCCTGATGGACGGCGACGTGCCCGGGTTGGACGCGCTTGGGGCGACTCGGCTGATCTTCGAGGCGGGGCTGCCCCAGGTGAGGGTGCTCCTCCTGACGGCGTCGGGGACCGACGCCGAGGTCTTCGCCGCGCTGCACGCCGGGGCCCATGGCGTGTTGCTCCGCGACAGCGAGCCCGGCGACCTCCTGCGCGCGGTGCGCCTGATCGCCGGCGGAGGCGCGCTGCTGCCGCCGGGCTTCACGCGCCGGCTGGCGGCCGAGGTCCTGTCGCGGCGGGCGCACGCCAGCACCACGTTTCCCGAGCTCGAGGAGCTGACGCAGCGAGAACGCGAGGTGTTGGCGCTCGTCGGTCACGGGTTCAGCAACGTGGAGATCGCCGAGCGGCTCGCGGTGAGCCCGGCGACCGTGAAGTCGCATGTGGGCAGGGTGATCGCCAACCTGGAGGCGCGCAACCGAGCGGAGCTCGTCATGCTCGCCTACGAGACGGGTCTCGTGCTACCGGTTGGACAAGGAGCAGCGCTGCGCGCGCGACGCCGATATCGCTGACGAGCGCCCGGACGATCTGCGGCCGCGTCGGGCGCACCGACGAGGGCACAAGCTCCGCGTAGCGGACGCGTTCGGCCGCCGCGGCCAGCGCCGAGGTGTGCGGGCCCAGCCGCACGGCCAGCTCTTCGCGCAACTCGCCCAGCGTGCTCGACTCCTCGACGTGGGCCCCCGCGCGGCGGGCGAGCCACACGAGCAGGTCTCCGCCCGCCCGCTCACCGCGACGGCCCCGCCGCGCTGCCGTGATTCCGACAAGGACGAGGGCGGCGAGGAGCGCGGCGACCGTCCGTGAGGGCCAGCCGCCGCCCGTCGCGCCCGTGCTCGCCGGGGCCAGGAGGTCGAGCGCGCGAGGGACGTCCGCCGGGGCAGCGGCCGGGGTCGGGTTGAAGGGAACCCACCCGTAGCCTTGGAAGTAGACCTCGATCCAGTCGTGCGCGTCGAGGTCGCGCACATCGAAGCGGCCGGCGCTCTCCGGCGCCCCGGTGGCGAAGCCGGCGACCACGCGCGCCGGCACGCCCGCGAGGCGCAGCAGCAGGGCGGCGGCGCCCGCGAAGTGCTGGCAGTAGCCCGCATGGTCGCGCAGCAGGAAGTCCACCAGCGGGAGCGGCCCGGGGGCCGGCACGTCGGTCGTGTAGCGGAAGCGACCGCTGTCGCGGAGGTAGTGCTGCACGCGCGCGACCACGTCCCACTCCGTGGTGGCGCCGGCGGACAGTCGGCGGGCGAGCACACCGATGCGTCGATAGGGCGTGCGGGCCAAGGTCCTGGTGATTCCCGGATTGCGCGGCTGGCCGAAGAGCGGCACCTCGAGGCCGGGGGGCAGCCAACCCACGCGGGTGTACCGCCGCAGCCGCGGATCGCTCGGCGCCGGCGCGCGCCGCAGCTGATCGGCGCGGGCACGGACCACGTCGGCGCGCACTCGATAGTGGTCTCCCTGCCGCGGCGGTGGCGTCAGGCGCCACGCCTCGCCCGCCACACGTCGCGGGTTGCGGCCGACGACGCGCTCGATCCGGCCAGGTGCCACCGCCAGGTCGTTCTGCAGCCCGCGCACGCGCACGTCGGTCCAAACCGGCCTTGCCGCCGGTTGCGGCAGCACCTGGTCGGACGTGCGGTCGACGCGCCAGCCGAACCAGTCGAAGACATCGAGCGCCTGCATGCGCCAGAGGGCCGGCTGAGCCGCGCGAATCTCGAGCATCGAGCGGCCTCGGCGCCGGTCCGGCAGCGGCCCGAACGTCGGCTCGATGTTGAGCGTGCTGAAGGAGGGAGGCCCCCGGCCGTCGCCCGGAAACCCGAGCCACCGCCCCCGGGGGGCGACGGCCTGGGCCGTCGCTGCGGACACGAGCGCGACGGCCACGCTGAGCGCCACGGCCGGGGCGGCCGCCACACGCGACGACAGCCACAACAGCAGCCCGGCGAGCAGCACGAGGGCGCCCTCCCAGATCGGAGCGTTCGCACGGCCGCGCGTGAGCGCGAGGATCCACGGAACCGCCGCGAGGGCGAAGAACACGCTCGTTCGTCGGCCCGACGGCGTTGGCGGCGCCGCCAACGCGGCGGCGGCCATCCAGACGGCGCCGGCGAGCAGCAGCGCGGTGGCCAGCGGCCACGGGTCGTCCGCTACGTTCGCGCT
>JAOPZQ010000113.1 GCA_025964075.1 Solirubrobacterales bacterium
TGTGTGATACCGGTCACACGGCCGTGACCGAACTACCATGCCTCGCGCCATGCGCGTGACCCTCCCCGACGGCAACGCTCTCGACCTCCCCGACGGGTCGTCGGGCGCCGAGGTCGCGGCGGCGATCGGGCCCGGGCTGGCGAAGGCGGCGCTGGCGATCCAGGTCGACGGGGAGGTCCGGGACCTCGCGCGCGAGGTGCCCGACGGCGCGAGCGTCGCGATCGTCACCGACCGGAGTCCCGAGGCGCTCGAGCTGATCCGCCACGACACCGCCCACGTGCTCGCCACGGCGGTGCTCGACCTCTATCCCGGCGTGAAGATCTCGATCGGGCCCGCGATCGACGAGGGCTTCTACTACGACTTCGAGTTCCCCGACGGCGTCACGGTCTCGGACGCCGACTTCGAGCGCATCGAGGCGACGATGCGCGAGCACGTCGCCGCCGACGAGCCGTTCGAGCGCGAGGACGTGCCGGTCGCCACTGCGCTCGAGCGTTTCCACGCCGAGGATCAGCCCTACAAGGTCGAGCTGATCGAGGACCTCGTGCGCAACGAAGGGGTCGACACGGTCTCGCTCTACCGGAACGGCCCGTTCACCGACCTCTGCCGCGGTCCGCACGCGCCGACGACGAAGCGGATCGGCGCCTTCAAACTCCAGTCCGTCGCGGGCGCCTACTGGCGCGGCGACGCCAACCGCCAGATGCTCACCCGCATCTACGGCACGGCGTTCCTCACCCAGAAAGACCTCGAGGAGCACCTCCGGCGCCTCGAGGAGGCCCGCGCGCGCGACCACCGGAAGCTGGGCAAGGAGCTCGGCCTGTTCATGTTCTCGGAGCTCTCGCCGGGCTCGCCGTTCTGGCAGCCCGCGGGCATGACGATCTGGAACGCGCTCACCGCGCTGTGGCGGGAGCAGAACCTGGCGCGCGGCTACCGCGAGGTGAAGACGCCGATCCTCTACGACGTCGAGCTCTGGAAGCAGTCCGGCCACTGGGACAAGTTCCGCGACAACATGTACTTCACCGAGGTCGAGGGCCGGCCGATGGGGTTGAAGCCCATGAACTGCCCCGCCCACGTGCAGCTCTACAAGGACGAGCGGCGCTCCTACCGCGAGCTGCCGATTCGCTTCGCCGAGCAGGGCCTCGTCCACCGGCACGAGCCGAGCGGCACGCTGCACGGCCTTCTGCGCGTGCGCCACATCACCCAGGACGACGCCCACATCTTCTGCACGGAGGACCAGATCGAGGACGAGGTCCTCGGCTGCCTGGACTTCGGCTTCTACCTCTACGAGCTGTTCGGCTTCGAGCCGCGCGTGGAGCTCTCGACGCGGCCGGAGAACCGCCTCGGCACCGACGAGACCTGGGATCACGCCGAGGGCGCGCTGGCCAAGGCGCTCGAGCGACGCGGCCTGTCCTACGAGATCGGCGCGGGCGAGGGCACGTTCTACGGCCCGAAGATCGACCTGCACATGACCGATTCGATCGGCCGCTCGTGGCAGCTCGGCACGGTCCAGCTCGACTACATGATGCCCGAGCGCTTCGGGCTCACGTACATCGGCGCCGACGACGCCGAGCACCGCCCCGTGATGGTCCATCGTGCGCTGCTCGGCTCGTTCGAGCGCTTCATCGGGATCCTGATCGAGCACTACGCCGGCGAGTTCCCGCTCTGGCTCGCGCCCGTCCAGGCGATGGTCCTGCCGATCGCCGACCGTCACGCCCCCTACGCCGAGCAGGTCGCCGCGCGGCTGCGCGAGGCCGGCCTGCGCGCGGACGTAGACGCCCGCTCGGAGTCCGTGGGCCGCCGGATCCGCGAGGCCGAGCTGCGGAAGGTCCCGTACATGCTCGTCGTCGGCGATCGCGAGGCCGAGAGCGGCCAGGTGGCCGTGCGCGCGCACGGTCGCGGGGACGAGGGGAGCGCGTCGCTGGACGACGTCGTCGAGAAATTGTCCAGCGAAGCCCTCGAGCGCGGCTATACTCGGTGACGTTGATCACGTCCCAAGTCGACCAGACGCGGCGCTACACCGCTTGACGCGCCGCCACACCCGCAGCTAGTGCCGGTTCCGCGGAAGTTCGACCGGCGCCCGCCCGAACGGGATACGACTCGGATCAACGAGCGTATCCGCGTGCCCGAAGTGCGCCTCATCGGCGACGACGGCCGTCAGATCGGGATCCTCAAGACCCCCGACGCCCTGCGCTACGCGCAGGAGCGCGATCTCGACCTGGTCGAGGTCGCTCCGGAGTCGCGTCCCCCGGTCTGCCGCGTCCTCGACTACTCGAAGTACAAGTACGAGCAGGCGCAGAAGCAGAAGGCCGCCCGCAAGAACCAGCAGCAGATCACCGTCCGCGAGATCAAGTTCCGCCCCATGATCGCGCAGAACGACTACGACACCAAGAAGAATCACGTGACCCGGTTCCTCAAGCACAAGGACAAGGTCAAGATCACGATCATGTTCCGCGGCCGCGAGGTGACCCATCCGGAGCGTGGCGAGATGCTGCTCCAGCGGCTCTCCGAGGAACTCGTCGACATCGCCGTGGTGGAGCAGCGCCCGCTGCAGGACGGCCGCAACATGACGATGCTGCTGGCGCCCTCGAAGGCCATCCTCGCGGGCGGCGAGGCCGAGGCCGCACCGGCGGCCGACGCGCCCGCACCGGCGTCGGCTGACGC
>JAOPZQ010000143.1 GCA_025964075.1 Solirubrobacterales bacterium
GTCATCCCCAGGTCGCCGCGGAGGAGGAACAGGGCCCGGTGGGGATCGGGCGGGAGCTCCTCCCCGGCGGCCAGGGCGTCACCGGAGTGCGCCTGGAGCCGCGCGAGCTCCGGCTCGACCGCGCTCCGGCGCCGCGGCGGGAGGCAGAGGACCTCCCCGATCGTGACGTGCTCGAGCGCGCGCACGCGATCGACCTCGGCCGGCCGTCCGCGGACGCACACCTTCCGCGGGCGCGGCGCCCAGGCGGCCCACGCCTCGGTCCCCGAGTACGCGCCGGCCGCCTCGAGCACCGCGCGGACGGAGCCGGCGAGCAGTCTCCTCGCGCGTGCTCTCCGGCCGCCGGGGGACGACCAGGTGCATGACCCACGGGTCGCTCAGTGCCTGCCCTCGACCTCGTCGAGCCGGCGCAGGATGTCGATCGCCTCCCCGCGCAGCGTCCGGTCGAGCGCCCGGAAGTCCGCGTCGGACAGCTTGCCGGTCCGGTAGTCGAGCTCGGCGTCGCGGATCTCGCGGTACTTCGCCTCGCGCGCGGCCTCGAGGTCGGCGAGCTCGGCGCGCTCGCGCTCGTCCTCCTCCACCGGCGGCCGCCGCAGCGGCCCGGTCACGAGCCACGCGACGAAGGCCAGCACGGCCAGGATGACCACGAACTCGAGCACGAAGAGCGCCTAGGCGACGCGCTGCGCGGCACCGCGCAGGTCGCGCCCGAGGCGCGCGGCGTAGGCGGCGCGAACGCGGCCGCGTGCGCCCTGAGGCGCCGGCCACAAGGCGATCAGCCCGCCGCCGATCACGATCAGGCCGCCGATCCACAGCCAGCTCACGAGCGGCGAGACCTCGAGCCGGAAGTCGGTCGCCCACGGGTGGTTGACGTAGCGATCGGCAAGGCCGGCGATCGCGGTGTCGAGCAGCGCCGAGGCCTCCTGCGCCGCCTGCGCCGGGTTCGAGCTCGCCGGGATGTCGTGCATGAGCGCCGCGAACTTGCGGTTGCCCTCGGCGATCAGCGGCTGGAGCGGCGTCAGGTTGGGGTCGGTCACGGTCCAGATGTCCCGCCGCAGGTTCGAGCTCATGCCGACCTCGCTCGTGGCCTCGCCGCCGAACACGTTCCCGAGCACGCCGTCGCTCGGGTTGCCCGACGGGTAGAAGCCCTTCGTCGTCCGCAGCCTCGCGACGTGCTTCCCTCCCTTGCTGACGTCGAGGATCGCGCCGAGGGTGACCTTCTCGCGCTTCACGTCCGCGGTCGGGCGCACATAGCGGATGGCGTAGCCGTCGACGGTCGCGCTCTGGCCGGGCTTCAGCGTCACGTCGCTCACCTTCTGGAACGCCGAGGAGGCCGCGACGCCGATCATCAGCACCGCGAAGCCGGCGTGGACGGTGTAGCCGCCGTAGCGCCGGCGGTTGCGCGGGACGAGCGAGACGAACGCCACCGGCCATGGCTCCCGGGACGTGACCCGCCGCGCGCGGGTGCCGCGCCACATCTCCTGACCGACGCATGCGAGCACGAACGCCGCGAAGCCGAACATCAGGAGCGCCTTCGGCTTGTGGGCGACCCCGCCGATCGCGATCAGCACCGCCAGCGTGCCGACGCCGACCGCCGCGGGCAGGAGCAGGTTGCGCCGGAGGTTCGCCGCGGTCGCGCGCCGCCAGGCGATCAGCGGGCCGAGACCGGAGAGCAGCACGAGGACGAGCGCCAGCGGCACGGTGAAGCGGGAGAAGAGCTGGGGGCCGAACGCGCGCCGCGTGCCGGTCAGCGCCTCCGAGATCAGCGGGAAGTAGGTGCCCCAGAAGATCACCGCGCAGAGGCCGACGAGCACGAGGTTCTGGAACAGGAAGATCGCCTCGCGGGAGAGCAGCGAGTCGAGCCGGTGCTCGCTGCGCAGGAGCCCGCGCCGCCAGACGACGAGCGCCACCGACCCGGCGACCATCACCCCGATCAAGGTGACGAACGGCGTGCCGAGCGTGGACGCGCCGAACGCGTGGATCGACTCGAGGACCCCCGAGCGCACGAGGAACGTGCCCATGATCGCCAGGCACCCGGAGGCGAGGACGAGCGACGCGTTCCAGGTGCGGAGCATCCCCCGCTTCTCCTGGATCATCACCGAGTGGATGAACGCCGTGAGCGTGAGCCACGGCATCAGCGACGCGTTCTCGACCGCGTCCCAGGCCCAGTAGCCGCCCCAGCCGAGCTCGGAGTAGGACCAGCGGGCGCCGAGGAGGATGCCGATCCCCAGGCAGAACCACGCGGCGAGGGCGAACCGGCGCGTCGAGCGGATCCAGTCGGCGTCGAGCTTGCCGGTGACGAGCGCGCCGACCGCGAAGGCGAACGGCACCGCGCACAGCGTGTACCCCGAGTAGAGCATCGGGGGGTGGAACATCATCGCCGGGTAGCGCAGGAGCGGCATCAGCCCCACGCCCTCCGCCGGCGGGTTCGCGCTCGTCGTGAACGGGTTGGCGTCGAACACCGTCAGCGCGGCGAAGAACGCGGCGAACGCCATCAGCACGGCCGTCGCGAACGGCGCGATGTCGCGCAGGCGCCGGCGCGTGAGGAACAGCACGAGGCTCGACCACATCGAGAGGAGCCAGACCCACAGGAGCAGCGAGCCCTCCTGCGAGGCCCACATCGCGGTCGCCTTGTAGAAGAACGGCGTCGTCGTGCTCGAGTGGCTCGCGACGAGGTTGTACGAGAAGTCGGAGCGCAGGAACGCGCTCTCGAGGATCGCGAAGGCCAGCGTCAGGATCGCCGCGAGCCCGTACACGGCCCGGCGGCCGGAGTCGACCCACTGGCGCTTCCCGCCGATCCCGCCGTACAGCGACGCTCCGACGCCGTAGACCGCCGTGGCGAGAGCGAGGATGAGGAGGGCGCGGCCGGTGGTCGCCATGCGCCTAGTAGGACTTCGAGGGGGCGGCCTTGTACTTCGACGGGCACTTCGTCACGAGCGAGTCCTTCTCACCCACGTACGTGCCCCCCTCCTTCCGGACGTTGACGATCACCTCGCGGTTCGCCGCGAACGGGTCGGGCACGGAGCCGGTGTAGCGGACCGGCACCGAGGTCGCCCCGACGCGGTCCTCGACCCGGAACGACGTGACCGTGCCGGCGCGGGCGATCGACCCGGGCACGACCTTGCCGGTGAGCTGGTAGGTCTGCCCCGCGCGCGCGCTCGTGAGCAGCTGGCTGGGCGACTTCGCCTCGCTCGAGGCGTTGAAGCTCGTGTAGACGAGGGCGACCGCGAGGACGACCGCCGCGCTGAGCGCGACGACCAGACGGATCTTCCGCTTCCGGGAGGGGTCCATGGACGGGGCGATTATCGCAGGAGGAGGGCGACCGACCGAGGGTTCCCGACGCACCGAATGTCCAAGCCGCCCCGGAGGTCCTCATCGGTGACGCATCGCGCGCCGAATGTTGCGAGGAGGTTGCGAGACAGGAAAAACAGCGATGCGCGCGAAACCAATTCGGACTCGGGCCGTTAAGAGAGACATATGCAAGTTGCAACCATGACCGCTCGCCTCCGCACGAGGACCTTCCGCCCGACCGCGCCGGCCCGCCGCACCCACCGTGTCGAGGTCGCGCCACTCGAGCTCGAGCGCGCCCGGCTCGCGGGGGGCCCCGAGGATCGCGCGCTCTACAAGTGCGGCTGCGGGCTCGCGTTCCAGGCGGACGTGTCGGCTTCGGTCGGGTGCCCGCAGTGCGGCAGCGCCCAGGCCTGGTAGCTGGCCGCAGCCGACCTCACCGCGATCGCGCGCCGACGCGAGCGCCTCCGAGCACAGCGCGGAGATCCAGCAGGACAAGGTCCGCTCGGTCCAGGATCGGCTGACCCAAGCCGTATCGTCTGCTCATCGCGGACCACGTTTCAGCTCCAACGACGACGAGGCCCGGCGGGCGGGTCAGCAGCAGCCGCCTGATCGGCCGGACGGCGGAGCTCGCCGAGCTCGAGGCGGCCGTGGCCGAGGCGGCCCTCGGGGCCGGAGCGCTCGCGTTCGTCGCCGGCGAATCCGGCGTGGGCAAGACCCGCCTGGTCGTCGAGCTCGAGCGCCGGGTGCGCGACGGTGGCGTGCGGGTGCTCCGGGGCGACTGCGTCGAGCTCGGCGAGGGCGAGCTTCCCTATGCGCCGCTCGTGGCGGCGCTGCGGTCGCTGGCCCGCACGGGAGATCCCGCCCTCGACGCGCTGCCGGCCGCCGCCCGGAGCGAGCTCGCCACGCTGCTCCCCGAGCTGGGCGTGCCCGCGGCTCGCCAGCGGGCGGAGGAGGAGCGCGGCGCCGCGCAGCTCCGCCTCTTCGAGGCGCTCCTCGGCCTGCTCGACCGGCTGGCCGCGGCGGCGCCGCTGGTTCTGATCCTCGAGGACATCCACTGGGCCGATCGCTCCACGCGGGCGTTCCTGACCTTCCTCGCCGCGAGCCTCACGGACGAGCGGGTCCTCGTCGTCCTCACGTACCGCTCGGACGAGCTGCATCGCCGCCACCCGCTGCGGCCGCTGCTCGCCGAGCTCGAGCGGGGCCCGAGCGCCCGCCGCGTCGAGCTGGCCCGGCTGGCCCGGGAGGAGCTGGGAAGCCAGCTCGAGGACATCCTCGGGACCGTCCCGGCGCCCGAGCTCCTCGACCGCCTCTACGCGCGCAGCGAGGGCAATCCGCTCTTCGCCGAGGAGCTGCTGGCGGCCGGCACCGACGGCCGCGGCTCGCTCCCGCCCACGCTGCGCGAGGCCCTGATGCTGCGCGTCGACCGTCTGCCGGGAGCGGCGCAGGAGGTGCTCCGCGTGCTCGCCACGGCGGGCCGCGCGGACCACGAGGTGCTCGCGGACGCCAGCGGCATGCCGCCGCGCGAGCTCCGGGAGGCGCTGCGCGAGGCCGCCGCGGGCCAGATCGTCGTCGCCGACGACGAGGGGCGCTACGGCTTCCGCCACGCGCTGCTGCGCGAGGTCGTCTACGACGACCTCCTGCCCGGCGAGCACTCCGAGCTCCACCTGACGCTCGCCCGGGCGCTGGAGCGGCGCGAGCGGGATCGCCGGGGCGCGTGGGTGAGCGCCGGGATCGCCCACCACTACCTCGCCGCCGGCGATCAGCCCGCCGCGCTGCGGGCCGCGGTCCGG
>JAOPZQ010000146.1 GCA_025964075.1 Solirubrobacterales bacterium
CCGCGCGCTCACGGCGGCCGAGGAGGACGTGGCGGTCCGCCTGCAGCGCGAGGCGGTCGCCGTGCTCGCGGGCGGCCCGGCGGAGCTCGAGCACGCCCGCGCGCTCGCCGATCTCGGCGCGACGCTCCGCCGCTCGAGCGACCGCATCGCGGCGCGGGAGCCGCTGCTGCTCGCGCTCTCCGAGGCGGATCGGCTGGGCGCCACCGTGGTCGCCGAGCGGGCTCGCGAGGAGCTCGTCGCGAGCGGGCTGCGCCCTCGCCGAGCGCAGCTCGCGGGCGTCGCGGCGCTGACGCCGCGCCAGCGCCGCGTGTGCGAGCTCGCCGCGTCGGGACGCACGAACCAGGCGGTGGCGCAGGAGCTCTTCGTCACGGTGAAGACCGTCGAGACGCACCTGCTCGCCGCCTACCGCAAGCTCGGGATCAGGTCGAAGGGGGAGCTGCCGAGGGCGCTCGCCAGTCAGGGGGCCTGAGGGAAAAAGGGGTCAGACCCCTTTTTCCGTCAGGCGGCGCGCGGCGCCGCGAGCTCGGCGTCGGCGGTGAGGCCGAA
The DNA here is from genome assembly GCA_025964075.1 of Solirubrobacterales bacterium. Lineage (GTDB taxonomy): Bacteria > Actinomycetota > Thermoleophilia > Solirubrobacterales > Solirubrobacteraceae > JAOPZQ01. The sequence continues at coordinate 547 of JAOPZQ010000146.1, forward strand.
CGCCTCGGCGATGAGCTCGTAGGAGCGCACCCGCGCGGCGTGGTCGTGCGTGATCGTGACGAGGATGAGCTCGTCGGCCCCGTAGAGCTGCGCGACCTCCTCGAGGCCGGCGCGGACGGTGGCCGGGGCGCCGAGCACGGTGCGCCGGCTGCGGCCCGATCCCGGGCCGCGCGCTGCGAAGAAGCGCTCGGCCTTCTCGACCGGCGGAACGGGGATCAGCTGCCCCTCGCGAAGCAGCGTCATCGCCATGCGGCTGCTGCTCGCCAGGCGCTCAGCTTCCTCGTCGGTGTCCGCGCACAGCGTCCACACGGCGACGGACACGCGCGGCGCGGCCAGCGTCTCCGACCGCGTGAAGCGCTCCCGGTAGAGCGCGGCGATGTCCGGGCCCTCGCTGTTGATGAAGTCGGCGAACGAGTAGGGCAGGCCGAGCTGCGCCGCCCACTGAGCGCTGTCCGGCGAGGAGCCGAGAAGCCACGGCTCGGGACGCTCCGGCCGCCCGGGCAGCCACTGCGCAAGGCGTGAGAACGGGTGGTCGGACGGGATCGTCCCGTCGAGGTAGCCCAGGAGCTCCGCGAGCTGCTGCGGGAAGTCGTCGGGCGCGGCCTGGCGGCGGTCGCGCTGCAGCGCGAACATCGTCATCCCGTCCGTACCGGGCGCGCGGCCGATGCCGAGGTCGATCCGGCCCGGGTAGAGGCCGCTCAGCAGGCTGAACGTCTCCGCGACCTTCAGGGGGCTGTAGTGCGGGAGCATCACACCACCGCTGCCCACGCGCAGGCGCGACGTGGCACTCGCGAGCGGGCCGATCAGCGCCTCGGGGCTGGGCCCCGCGAGCATCGGCCCACCGTGGTGCTCGGCGACCCAGTAGCGGTGGTAGCCGAGCGCGTCGACCCGCCGCGCGAGATCGAGGGTGTTGTGGAGAGCCTGGGAGCCGGTCGAGCCCTCGGAGATCGGGGACTGGTCGAGGACGCTCAGGCGCACCTACACCATGCTAGCCAGCGCTCACCAGCGGCCGTACCAGCGACGCCGCGACCCCGCTTCCACGCTGCCGATGAAGTAGCCGAGGATCCAGAGCACGACGGCGATGACGAGCACGATCCACAGGATGTGCGCGGCGAAGCCGAGTCCGCCGAACAGGGCGAGGATGAGCAGCAGGATGATGAGCGGAACCACAGTCTGACCTCCGTGTAGGGTGCGCCTCCGCGCCGCTCCCTACCCGTGCCGCTTCACCCGCAAGCGGCTGTTATTGCGGCTCGGCTAGACCTCGACCTTCGCGCCCTCGCTGACGGCGACGCCGAGCTTGGCGTCCTGCGCGTGGAGGCCGCCGGTCTCGGGCTGGGCGAGCCGGAGCGCCTCCGGCAGGTGGCGGCTCGCGATCGCGCGGCGCTCGGTCAGCGGCTGCATGATCCCGCGCAGGGCGAGCGCGCCGCCGACGTAGCGCGGCGCCCACACGCGGGCGGAGCGCCGCTCGATGCCACGCTCGATCGCGTCCACCGCGGCCGAGGGCGGCACGGCGCGGCGCACGAACGGCGGCATCAGCTTCTCCATCGCCTTGGTCGACGGATGGGCGAAGCTGCCGCGGACGATGTCGGTGTCGATGAACCCGAAGTACGCACACCCGACGCGGGCGCCCGACGGGGCCGTCTCGACGCGGAGCGTGTCGGTGAGCGCTTCGACCCCGGCCTTGCTCGCGGCGTAGGGGCCCATCAGCGGCGCGTGGCTCGCCGCCGCGAGCGAGGCGATGTTGAGGAGGTAGCCCTTGCGGGCCGTGATCTGCTCGATCACCGCACGGTCGGTGCGCCACACGCCCATCAGGTTGACCTCGAGCGTGCGCTCGACGTGCTCCACGGGCGCGGTCGCCAGCGCGCCGACGAAGTGGATGCCGGCGTTCGCGATCGCCACGTCGACGCCGCCGAACCGCTCGACCGTGCCCTCGACGGCGCGCTCCAGCGCGTCGCCGTCGACGACGTCCGCCTCGAACCACGCCGCGCGCTCGCCGAGCTCGGCGGCGAGCGCCTCGAGGCGCTCGGGCTCGAGGCCGACGAGCGCGACGTTCGCGCCCCTGGCGTGGAGGCGCTTCGCGGTCCCGGCGCCGATGCCGCGCGCGGCGCCGGTGATGAGGACGGTGCGGCCCGAGATGTCATAGCGCTTGCTCATGCTTGTCTCCTCGTCAGGCCACGGCCGCGGCGGGGACCGGCGCGATCCGCGGCGCGAGCTCGTAGCTCTCGCTGTCGAACTGCTCGGTGGCGCGGCGGAACGCGAACGTGAATCCCGGCCACAGGGTCGTGTTGCGGCCGCGCGCGTCGAGGTACCAGCTGCGGCAGCCGCCCTGGGACCACACGGCGTCCGTGAGCCTGCCCTGGATCTCCTCGTTGTAGGCGGCCTGGGCCGCCGGCCGGACCTCGACGGAGCCCAGCTGCCGCTCGCGCATCGCGCGGAGCGCGTCGGCCACGTAGCGGATCTGGCACTCGGCCATGAAGACCATCGAGCTGTGCCCGAGGCCCGTGTTCGGGCCGAGCAGGAGGAACAGGTTCGGGAACCCGGCCACCGCCGTGCCCTTGTACGCCTGCATCCCGCCCTCGCGCCAGGTCTCGTTGAGGTCGGCGCCGTCGCGGCCGACGACCGTCAGCGGCGTCAGGAGATCCTGCACGCGGAAGCCGGTGCCGTAGACGATCGCGTCGACCGGGCGCTCCCCGCCGTCGGCGGTCACGACGCCGCGCTCGGTGATCGCCGCGACATCGTCCGTGATCACGTCCACGTGGGAACGGTCGAGCGCGCGGTAGTAGTCGTCGCTGATCAGGATGCGCTTGCAGCCGATCGTGTAGTCCGGCGTCACCTTCCGCCGCAGCTCGTGGTCGGAGATGTGCTTGCGGATGTGGCGCTTGGCGTAGAGCTCGAGGCCCTTCATCAGCCGCGGGTGGACGACGAAGCCGAGCACCCGCGACTCGAGCGCCCAGTAGAGGGCCTTGCGGTAGAGCTGCTGAGCGGAGGGGGCGCGGCGGAAGAGCCAGCGCTCGACCCGGCTGATCGGCCGGTCGGGCTTGGGGATGATCCACGGCGGAGTGCGCTGGTAGAGGTCGACGCTCGCCGCGTCCTCGGCGATCTGGGGCACGAACTGGATCGCGCTCGCGCCGGTTCCGATGACCGCGACGCGCTTGCCCGCGAAGTCGTAGTCGTGGTCCCACTCCGCGGAGTGGAACGCCGTGCCGGCGAACCGGTCGCGGCCCGGGACGTCGGGGTAGGTCGGGCGGCTCAGCGCGCCGAGCGCGGGCACGAGCACGCGCGCCGTCACGGTCTCCTCGCCGTTCACCTCGATGCGCCAGAGGCCCGCGAGCTCGTCCCACTCGGCGCGGGTCAGCGCGGCGCCGAAGCGGATCTCGGACCGGACGGCGAAGTCGTCGGCGCAGCGCTCGAGGTAGGAGCGGATCTCCGGCTGTGGGGCGAACATCCGTGTCCACTCGGGGTTCGGGGCGAACGAGAACGAGTAGAGATGCGACTGCACGTCGCACGCGCACCCGGGGTAGGTGTTCTCGCGCCAGGTGCCGCCGAGCTCGTCGGCCTGCTCGAGGACGAGGAAGTCGACGCCGGCCTCCTTGAGCTTGATCGCCATGCCGAGGCCGGCGAAACCGGTGCCGACGACGACGACCTCGTGGTCGGGAGGGGAGGGAGCGGGCATATGTCTGTTCGTATCCTGTTCGGTTTCGCGCGATCGGTTACGGTCGCGTAACTTACGGTACTGTAATATCCGTGTCAAGCATGCGGCACACCACCTCCGCCAAATCCGTCCGCATGACCGCGGACCAGCGCCGCGAGCAGCTGCTCGACGTGACCCGGGGGATCGTCGGCCAGGATGGGTTCCACGCCGTCTCGATCGAGCGCGTCGCCCGCGAGGCCGGCGTCACGCGCCCGCTCGTCTACGGCCACTTCGGCGACCTGCCGGGCCTGCTCCACGCGCTCGTCGATCGCGAGGGGATGCGGGCGCTCGTCCAGCTCGCCCGGATCCTGCCCGCCGAGCCGCCGGTCGGCGATCCCCGCACGACGATGCTCACCGCGCTGCGCGGCTACCTCGAGGCCGTCCACGACGACCCGGTGACGTGGCGCCTCGTCCTGATGCCGCCGGAGGGCGCCCCGCCGGTCCTCCGGGAGCGGATCGCTCAGGGTCGCGCGGCCGCGGTGGCGCAGCTCGCGCGCCTCTCCGCCCCCGGCCTCGCGCCGAGCGGCCGCGCGATGTCGCCGGACGCCGAGCTCACCGCGATGAGCCTCTCGGCGCTCGCCGACGACTGGGCGCGGCTCGTGCTCACCGAGCCGGAGCGCTACCCGATCGACCGGATCGTGGCGCATGCGGACTGGCTGCTCTCGCAGCTCGACCCGCCGCGCGGCTAGCGGCGTATGCTGCCCGGCGCCTGATGCCGTCCCCGATCCACACGCTCGTCACGCTCGGCCGCGCCGGCGTCCTCCATCCCGACCGGCCCGACCGGCTCGTCCGCGTCCTCCTCGCCCTGCGCCGCTGGGGGCGCACGCCCGCCGCCGGCTACGAGACCGGCGCCGCTCGCGCCCCGGAGCGCGTCGGCCTGGTCGACGAGCTCGGACCGCTGACGTTCGGCGAGCTCAGCGCCCGCACGAAT
>JAOPZQ010000183.1 GCA_025964075.1 Solirubrobacterales bacterium
CCCCCGGGGCTGCCCTTCGTCTGCCGCGGCACGCTGCGCCTGCGCCACGGCGTGCACTCGGCCTCGACGACGGCGCGCTTCACGATCCCCGCGGGGTCGACGGCGACGGTCAGGCCCCGCCTCGCGCGCGGCGAGCGCCGCTCGCTCGCGCGCCGCCACCGGCTCGCGCTCAACCTCAGCGCCGCCATCACCAACGCCGGCGCCACCTATCGGTTCGCCGGCCGCGTCACGATCCGGCGCTAGTACACGCGGCCGCGTGCACTAGCAGATCACGCCGGAGTCGCCGAACCAGCTCTGCGCCTGCTGGTTCAGCACCGCGAACTGGCCGCTGAAGACGAGCACGCCGGTGACCACGAGCAGGGCCCCGCCGGCGACGACGATCACCCGGTAGTGGCGCTTGACCGCCTCGAACGCCGAGGTCATGTAGCCGAAGAACAGCGCGGTGAGCACGAACGGCACGGCGAGCCCGAGGCAGTAGAACGCGAGGAGGAGCGCGCCGTGGCCCTCGGAGTGCGAGGCGGCGGCGAGCGTGAGGATCGCGCCGAGCGTCGGGCCGATGCACGGCGTCCACGCGATCGCGAACGCCGCGCCGGCGACCAGCGGGCCGCCCCGGCCCGCTCGCTGCATCAGGCCGTCGACGTGCCACTCGCGGTTCAGCCGCAGGACGAACGGCGTCAGCAGGAAGAACGCGCCCATCACGACGATCAGCGCGCCCGAGATCTTCTCGAGGGTCGTCTTGTGGTTCGTCAGCGTCGAGCCGATCGCGGTCGCGCTCAGGCCGAGCAGGATGAAGATCGCCGAGAACGCGAGGACGAAGAGCAGGCTCGGCCCGAGCACGCGGCGCGCGCCCGCGCCGCGCAGCTCGTCCGGCGCCACGCCCGCTACCGCGGACAGGTAGCCGGGAACGAGCGGGAGCACGCAGGGCGAGAGAAACGACACGAGCCCCGCGAAGGCCGCTGTGAGAACGCCGACGCCGGTCCCGTTGCACATCGCGCTGCGAAGCCTAGCTCTGGGGCTTGGGGGCGCCTAAACGCCTAGGCTCCGCCCCGCATGAGCACCGCCGATCTCAGCACGCGCGCCCGCGAGCTCTCCTGGTACCACACGATCGACCTCGGCGAGGGCGTCGTCACGCCCGGCTTCTTCGACACGCGCGCGACGGTCTCGCGCGTGCCGCTCCCCGCCTCGCTCGCGGGCAAGCGCTGCCTCGACGTCGGCACGTGGGACGGCTTCTGGGCCTTCGAGCTCGAGCGGCGCGGCGCGGCGTCGGTGACCGCGGTCGACATCGAGGACCCGGACCGCTGGGACTGGCCGCCGCAGTCGCGGCTCGGCGCCGCGAACGCCGATCGGCTGCGCTACCTGGCCGAGTTCAAGTCCGGCGGCCAGAGCTTCGCGCTCGCGCGCGAGGCGCTCGGGTCGGCCGTCGAGCGCATCGACTGCTCGGTCTACGACCTGCATCCCGACCGCGTCGGCACGTTCGACTTCGTCTTCCTGGGCTCGCTGCTGCTTCACCTGCGCGATCCCGTCGGCGCGCTTGCCGCGGTGCGCTCGGTGTGCTCCGGGGAGGCCGTGATCGCCGACACCGTCGAGGCGATCCCGTCGCTCCTGCGCCCGAGAACGCCGACCGCGCGGCTCGCCGGCGTCGGCGAGCCCTGGTGGTGGCAGCCGAACGCCGCCGCGCTGCGCCGGATGATCGAGAGCGCCGGCTTCGAGGTGCTCGAGCGCAGCGGCCTCTACTTCCTGCCGGTCGGCGCCGGGCACCCGCCGGCGCCGCTGCTGCGCTCGCTGCGGAACGCCGCGCGCTCGGCCGAGGGACGCGAAAAGCTGATCATCCGCCTCAAGGGGATCCCCCACGTGGCGTTCCGCGGGCGGCCGGTCGCGCGCTGAGCGCGCGCCGCTCCGTCCAACGGCGCGCCCGAGGACTGTCCAGGCCGGATCTCGGCCGGTGGTGGAGCGCTGGTACGTTCCGGACAACCACTGGCAAGAGAGGACCCGACCACATGGCCACCGCGGTAGGCACCCTGGAGAACTTCATCGACGGCGAGCTCACGCCGCCGGCCGAGGGCCGCACCGAGCCCGTGCTCAACCCGGCCACCGGCGAGGTCATCGCCGAGGCGCCCGACTCCGGCCAGGCCGATGTCGATCGGGCGGTCGCCGCCGCCCGGCGCGCGTTCGAGAGCTTCTCCGTGACGACCCCCGCGGACCGCGCGACGATGCTGCTGAAGCTCGCCGACGCGATCGACGAGCACGCCGAGGAGCTTGCGGCGCTCGAGTCGGCGAACGCCGGGAAGCCGATCCAGGCGGTCACGAACGACGAGCTGCCCGTGATGTCCGACAACCTGCGCTTCTTCGCGGGCGCCGCCCGCACGCTCGAGGGCCGCGCCGCCGGCGAGTACCTCGAGGGCTACACGTCGTGGGTGCGGCGCGAGCCCGTCGGGGTCATCGGGCAGATCGCCCCGTGGAACTACCCCCTGATGATGGCGATCTGGAAGATCGGCCCCGCCCTGGCCGCCGGCAACACCGTCGTGTTGAAGCCGGCGCCGACGACGCCGATCACCACGATCAAGCTCGCCGAGCTCGCCGCGGAGTTCTTCCCCAAGGGCGTCCTCAACGTCGTCGCGGGCGGGAACGAGACGGGGCAGGCCATCGTCACCCACGACGACGTCGACATGGTGTCGCTCACCGGGTCGGTCGAGACCGGCAAGTGGATCGCCCGCGCGGCCGCCGACACCCTCAAGCGCGTCCACCTCGAGCTCGGCGGCAAGGCGCCGGTGGTGGTCTTCGACGACGTCGACCTCGAGACCGCGCTCGAGACCATCGCGGGCACGGGGTACTACAACGCCGGGCAGGACTGCACGGCGGCGACGCGCGTCCTGGCGAGCAGCCGGGTCTACGACGACGTGGTCAACGGCCTCGTCGAGCAGGCCAGGGGCTACGTGCTGGGCGACACCTCGTCCGCCGAGACGACGCTCGGCCCCGTCAACTCGAGCCGCCAGCGCGAGCGCGTCGAGGGGTTCCTCGAGCGCAAGCCCGGCCATGCCGAGATCGTCACCGGCGGCAGCGAGCCCGACCTCCCCGGGTTCTTCCTCGATCCGACCGTGGTCGCGAACCTGCGCCAGGACGACGAGATGATCCAGAAGGAGATTTTCGGCCCGGTCATCACGGTCCAGCGGTTCAGCGACGAGGACGAGGCGATCAAGTGGGCCAACGACACGCCCTACGGCCTCGCGTCCTCCGTGTGGACCCGCGACGTCGGGCGCGCGCTGCGCGTCTCGAAGGCGCTGCGCTTCGGGTGCGTGTGGATCAACGACCACATCCCGCTCGTCAGCGAGATGCCCCACGGCGGCTACAAGCAGTCGGGCTACGGCAAGGATCTCTCGATCTACGCCCTCGAGGATTACACCGAGATCAAGCACGTCATGGCTTCGCTCGCCTGACCGTTTTTGGCCAGGTTTTGGGCGTATCGCCCCGCAGGGGACGGTTCCCGCTTGTCAAACATCGGTAGGTGGCTCTAAGGTCTGGTTGACAGGCAGGGATACCGCAGGAGGCGGAAAGTGCCCTACGAAGGGCCGCAGATCAAGGATTACGGGACCGTTGCGGAGTTGACCGCCGCGCACCAGCTGTTCTCGGGGATGCCAGGCCCGAGCGTCAGCCTGCTCGCGTTCTCAGGTCACTCGACACCGCTGACACCCGCACCGACCACGCAGGTGCTCCCGTCGACGGCGACGGGGACGCACACGCCGGCCGGGAGCAGCGCGACCGGGGGAACGAGCCCGCTGGAAGCGGTGATGCCCGGCACGAGCACCGGCGGAGGTCCGACCGGTGGGGCCGCCGGAGCGCACAGCGTGCCCGGCGGGAGCGGAAAGCTCCCGTACACGGGCCTGGACGTCGTCGGCGAGACGCTGCTCGGCGCCGGCGCGGTCGTCACCGGGTTCCTCGCGCGGCGCTTCAGCCGGAAGCCTTCGTCTTCCGACTGACCGCCCGCCGCAACGTCACCCGCGCCGCGGTGGTCGCGGCTCCCTGCGCCGCGCCGACCGCGGTGAGCCGGACGCTGGCGTTGATGCGGCGTCCGCTCCCGCGCCGCGGCAGCGTGGCGAGGAGCGTGTGCGCCGTTCCCACCGAACCCGGATTCAGCTCGCGCACCGGCACCGTCGCCCGGCCGGTGTGGGCCACGCCGGTCAGCGCGGTGAGGTGGCAGGCGACGTTGCACGTCGCCGTTCCCACGACGACGCGCCGCCGGCCGCGGGCGAACCGCGGGCCGGCCGCGACGCTCGCCGCCAGGCGGACCGTGAACGCCTGCAGGTGCTCCCAGGGGAATTGCGCCATCAGCCGCTGCAGCCGGAGCGGGTAGTCGGAGCCGAGCAGGCCCGGGTAGGGGTCGGAGCCGATCGAGGCCGGATCCTCGGCGTAGAAGGCGACCGCGTCCGCCCGGTCGCGCACGACGATGCCGTAGCGCTGGGCCGCCCGGGCGATCGCGAGGACGGGCGGCGGAAGGTTCAGCGCCGCCAGGTCGAGCGCCGGGTCGATGCGCAGCCGGGTGCCCTCCGGGATCGCGGTGGGGTCCGACGAGTCGCCGTCGGTCGAGTGGGCGGGCCAGGTGACGACATTCGCGCGCACGAGCGGCGCCGCGAGCGCGAGCGCGTGGTCGATCTGCCCGGCGGCCAGCTCCGCGGGCCGGATGAGCCCGCCGGCGTACGGCAGGTTGGTGACGCTGGCACCCCACCCGGCGCGCTCCTGAGGAAGGCCGTCGGGGCCCGGAAGCGTCATGTAGAAGCCGGGGCTCTCCGACACGTGGAGCACGCGGCCGCCCCACAGCGCGTGCCAGCCGTCGGACTGGCGGCTTGCCCGGGCGAGTTCCCACAGCGTGTCGCTCGACGGCTGCCACACGGTCAGGGTGCCGTCCGTGCCCGCCGCCTGGCGGGCGCCCGGCGGGATCGGCACTGCGCTCATCGCCGCGTCGAGCGCGCGGTCGAGCGAGCGGTTCTGGAAGAGCCCGGCGAGGCCCGTCGCGGTGCCGGTCTTCACGGGCACGCCGGGCGCGTTCGGGCCGGCGACGTAGAGCGGCGTCGAGTACGCGGAGATGTTGATCCACGGGCCGCTGTTCGCCTGCTCCTCCGAGCGGACCTGGGCCAGCAGCCCGGCCGCCAGCCCCGTCTGGTCGACGTCCACCTGCGCCGGCAGCGGTGCGTTCCAGAACGAGTCGGGGGCGAACAGCCTGTCGGCAGCCGACGCGCGACCCGGCGCGACCAGCGCCACCGCGACAGCGAGCAGCACGAGGAGGGCGCCGGACAGTTGCCGTGACCTCGTGTCGATCGCGGTCCCCATCGCCGGTCGCCAATCCTGCCAGCTTTGCGAGATCGAGGCGATGGACACAACACACAAGCTGGTTGGCGGGGCGCGCAACTTTCCGTCACACTCGTCGTTCAGACTTCGGAAGCGGGATCTCAGTGGAAGCCTCTGCCCTCCAAGCACCAGCAAGCCTCGCCCGCCCGCGCCTCAGCGTGTCCGTGCCGCTGCTCCGGCTCCGCTCCGACGAGCAGTTGGTGGCGCTCTTCCGGGCCGGCAACGACGACGCCTTCCGGGTCATCCACGACCGCTACCGCGCGCGGCTGTTCGCCTACGCGCGCCAGATGCTGCCCGGTTCGCGACAGGACGCCGAGGACGCGCTGCAGGACGTGTTCGTGCGCGCCCATCGCGCGCTGCGGGCGAGCGACCGCCCGGTCTCGCTGCGCGCCTGGCTGTACCGCGTGTCCCACAACCGCTGCATCGACGAGCTGCGCCGCCCCGTGCCGCCCGCGCCCGAGGTCCTCGAGCTGGTCCGGCCCCCCGCCGCCGATCCGCTCGCCGAGGTCGAGCGCCGCGAGGACCTGCGCCGCCTCGTGGCCGACGTTCGCCGCCTGCCCGAGCAGCAGCGCTCGGCGCTGCTGATGCGCGAGCTCAACGGCCTCTCCTACAACGAGATGGCGGACGCGCTCGAGGTCACGGTCCCGGCCGTGAAGTCGCTGCTCGTGCGGGCGCGGATCGGCCTTGCGCAGGCCGGGGAAGCCCGCGACACCGACTGCGAGCACATCCGCCTCGACCTCATGGACGCCCACGACCGCGGCGTCCGCGCCACCGGGATGGCGCGCCGGCATCTGCGCGATTGCCCCGGCTGCCGCGACTATCGGTCCGGCCTGCGCGGGATGTCCCGGTCGATGGCCGCGCTCGTGCCCGGCCTCGGCCCGATCGCGCTCGCGGCGAAGCTGCTGGGCCTCGGCG
>JAOPZQ010000573.1 GCA_025964075.1 Solirubrobacterales bacterium
GGCCCCGCCCGAGGTCGTCGCTCGCGCCACCAAGCGCATCGGCGAGGGCCGCGAGCTGCTGCTCCCCTACGTGCGCGAGCGCCGGGCCGGAGAGGGGAACGACTTCATCAGCCTCGTGTGGCGCGACGCGGATCAGATCTTCGGTCCCGACTCCAACTACACCGAGGTCGACGTGGCCGCCATCGCGCAGGCGTCCGCCGCAGCCGGGACCGACACGACGTCGGCGACCACCGCATCGGGCCTCTACCTGCTGATGACGAACCCGGGGCTGCAGGACCGGCTGCGAGCCGGCGGCAAGGAGGCGATCGAGATCTTCGTCGAGGAGGCGCTTCGCCTTCAGGGGCCGGTGCAGTTCCTGGCGCGCCGCGCGCTGCGCGACGTCGAGCTCGGCGACACGACGATCCCCGAGGGCTCCCTCGTCCTGGCCATGATGACGTCGGCGAACCGTGACCCGGAGCACTACGGCTGTCCGGTCGACGTCGACATGGAGCGCGAGCGGCCGCGTGACCACTTCGCCTTCTACGGCGGCCCCCGAGTGTGTCCCGGGCAGGGACTCGCGCGGATCCAGTTGGAGCACATCTTCACGGCGATCCTCGAACGGCTGGACGACCTGCAGCTCGATCCGACGAAGCCGCCGCCCCGGTACGAGGGCTTCGGCGCACGGCGCTGGACCCCGCTTCACGCCACGTTCAGCGCACGGGCGTCCTGAGCGGCCGGATGTCCGTGCAGGCGGAGCGCCCTGACCTTCTCGCCGAGGAGCTGCTCGAGCCGCTGGCCGCGTGGCAGTTCCGCGAGGTCATCGGGCACTTCGCCTCGGGCGTGTCGGTCGTCACGACGCTGTCCGGTGACCGGCCCGTGGGCACGACGGCGAGCGCGCTGTGCTCGCTGTCGCTGGAGCCGCCCATGCTCGTCGTCTGCATGAACCGGACGTCCCAGACCGGCGCCGCGATCGTCACCGCGGGGCACTTCGCCGTGAACATCCTGAGCGAGGACCAGGTCGGAGTGGCGCGGCGCTTCGCCACCAAGGCCCCCGACAAGTTCACCGACGTGCCGTTCACGCTCGGGCCGCTCGGCCAGCCGCTGCTCGACGGGGCGCTCGCGCACGTGGAGTGCCGGGTCGCCGACCAGGCGACGGGCGGAACCCACACGGTGTTCCTGGCGGAGGTCCAGACGGCAACCGCGTGGCGGCGGCGCCCGCTGGCGTACTTCCGTGGGCGCTACGGGCGAATCCAACTCGACGAGGATGCCGATGCCGACCGACGCTGACTACGGAGACGGCCTCGCACCGATCCCCCTCGCGGTCGAGGCGATCGCCCGAGGGGAGATGGTGATCGTCGTCGACTCTGCGGATCGCGAGAACGAGGGCGACCTCGTCATGGCGGCCGAGAAGGTGACCGCAGCCGACGTCCACTTCATGGCGCGATTCGGCCGTGGCCTGATCTGCGTGCCGATGCTGCGGTCGCGGCTGAAGGAGCTCGATCTTCCGCCGATGACGTCGAGCAACTCCGATCCGCATGGAACCGCGTTCCACCTCAGCGTCGACCACGTCGCGGCCGCGACCGGAATCTCCGCGAGCGACCGCGCGGCCACGATCGTGTCGCTCGCCGCTCCGGGCCGCACCGCAACTGACTTCACTCGCCCCGGCCACGTCTTCCCCCTTGCCTGCCGGGAGGGCGGAGTGCTGGCCCGCGCCGGCCACACCGAGGCGTCGGTCGAGCTCGCCGTCATGGCCGGCCTTTCGCCCGCCACCGTGATCTGCGAGATCGCGGACGACGACGGCGAGATGGCGCGCCTCCCGGCCCTTCTCGAATTCGGTCGCAAGCACGGTCTGCTCGTCGTCAGCATCGACGACCTGATCCGCGAGCGCCGCAAGCACGCGAAGCTCGTCGAGCGCATCAGCGAGGCACGGCTGCCGCTCGAGGGCGGAACGTTCACGGCCATCGGATACCGAGATCTGATCGACGGCCGCGAGCACATCGCGCTCACCTACGGCGACACGCTGGGCCGCAAGGACCCGCTCGTAAGGGTGCACTCCGAGTGCCTGACCGGTGACGTCTTCGGCTCACGCCGATGCGATTGCGGGCGACAGCTCCAGCTCGCCCTGAGGATGATCGTCGACGAGGGGGCCGGCGTCCTCGTGTACCTCCGCGGGCACGAGGGCCGCGGCATCGGCCTGCTGGAGAAGCTCCACGCCTACCGGCTGCAGGATCGCGGCCTCGACACTGTCGAGGCGAACCTGCGGCTCGGCCACCCGAGCGACCGGCGCGACTACGGGATCGGAATGCAGATCCTGAGCGATCTCGGCGTTCGCGAGATGCGGCTCCTGACCAACAACCCGGCCAAGCGGGCTGGGCTCGAGGGCTACGGGCTCCACATCGCCGATCGCATCCCGCTGGTCGCCCCCTCGGATGCCGAGAGCGCCGCCTATCTGGCGACGAAGCGGGACAAGATGGGGCACGTCCTCACGCCTGGGGCTGAAGGGATCTCGATGCCGCGGGTCCGACTCGAGTCGGACCTCGACGATCAGTCCTCGTAGGGGACGTAGTCCATCTTGCGAGCGCCGCATACCGGGCAGAACCACGTGTCCGGGATGTCCTCGAAGGCCGTTCCCGGCGGGATGCCGCCGTCCGGATCGCCGTCATCCGGGTCGTAGATGAACCCACATGACTCGCAGATCCATTGGGACGTAACGCTTGGACTCGCGCTCTGGTTCATCGCAGCAGCGTAAGCCCGGTTCGGCCACGCTGGCTCGGCGGCCGGCAGTTCCGCACGACCGCCCCGCTGCCGCACCGTTCTTCGTTCCTGATCGCTGAACGCGGGATGACGTTCAGCCCCGAGTCACTGCGGCGCAGCCAGTCCAAACAGGACAAACGAGTCGCAGGCGTCGACGATCGCCGCCACGCTCATTCGTCTGTCGGCTCGATACCACCGGTAGGGCCAGATGATCGTGGCGAACACACAGTTCGTGAGCAGCCGCGCGTCGCGGTCGCGGTCGATCTCGCCTCGCGCCTGAGCCGCCTCAACCAGTCCGGTGACGAATGTCGTGTGCGCGCGCAGTCGGGCTTTCACCACCGCGAGACGCTCCCCGCTCAGGCGCTCGAGGTCGTGGTAGTAGACCATGATGCGCTCGTGGTGCGCCAGGTTGTATTCGACCTGCCGGCGGACGTACATGCGCAGTCGTTCAAGCGGGGTCTGGTTCGGCGCTGCGTGCGCCTCCTCCGCGAGCCGCTCGACGTCCGCGTGTACCACCTCGAAGATGCGGAAGAGGAGATCCTCCTTCGTACGCATGTAGTGGTAGAGGCTCCCCTTGAGCATGTCCAGCTCATCGGCGATGTTCTGGACGGTCGCATCCGAATACCCGTGGGTATAGAACACGCGCACGGCCGCCTCGAGGACCTCGTTGTCGCGCCTCCTCAATGCCACGACCGGGCCCGCAGTTTGTGACGCATCGGGGGAACCTATCGTCGTGAGAACGCGTGATCGCTCACGCCTCGGCCTTCGTCCTGATAGTCGGCACGCGTTGTGGCGCGGCTCTGTTGCCTCTGCGGCTCTGGACCGGTGCTCGCGCGGTACTGGTTCCATCCTCGTTCGATCGGGCGCCTCTCGCGCGCTGCGCCGGAGCGCACCATCTCCGCTACCGGGAAAGCTGATGAGCGACGCCCTCGAAGAAGCAAAGGCCGCTGTTCGACTGGCCGGCGCGGGGTCGCGACCGGCCCGGACCGTCCGCTGAGCCCCGAAGAACAGTTCGCCCTCGCCGCCGGCCAGTCCGTCGAGGCCGGCTCCGCGGACGTCATCGGGGCCCGCGTAAACGCGGCGGAACGTGCTCGCGCGGAACGTCTCGCGGCGACGTCCGCGCTCACGCCGGAGGCGCAACTTCGTGGCGATCCCAACGCTTGAACAGGCCATCGCGCTTGCCGAGAGGACGCTGAACGGCCTAGCCGACGACGCGCTAGCGGTCGAGGCCGAAGCCGCCGCAGACACGCTGCGCGAGGTCCAGGGCGCAGCCATCGCGGCACGGAGCGAGGCCGCACATCTTGAGGCCGTCCAGCACCACGCCGAGAATCGGCTAAGGGCGGCTGCGAACGAGGCTCGGCGCCGCGCGATGGCGACGCCCCGGGCGTGTGAAGTGCCCGGCTGCCCGAGCCCCGCGCGGAGCCGGTTTCGGACTTGCGCCAAGCACGTGCTCGGGGACATCGCAGCCGCCGCTTGAGGCCGCGCCGTGCACTCTGCGTGCACTGGCGGAAGAGGCTTGGTCCCGAATCTTCAATGGGCGCGGCGGGTTTCGAACCTGCGACCTCTCGCGTGTGAAGCGAGCGCTCTCCCACTGAGCTACGCGCCCTGGCGGCGGATTCTAGAGCGCGCCCGGCTATCGTCCCATACATGCCCGAGCCCGTGATCATGACCGCCGAGGACCTGGAGGCGCTCCAGGCCGAGCTCCACGAGCTCGAGACGACCGAGCGGGAGGCGATCGCCGAGCGCATCAAGACCGCGCGGGAGTGGGGCGACCTCAAGGAGAACGGCGAGTACCACGCCGCCAAGGAGGCGCAGGCGCACCTGGAGACGAAGATCCTGGTCCTCAGCGACCGGATGCGCCGGGCGGAGCTGCGCTCGGCATCGGCGGCCCGTGACGTGGTCGCCTTCGGCAGCAAGGTGACGGTCCGGGACGAGAAAGCGGATCGGGACCTGACCTACACGCTCGTCTCCGCGCGGGACGCCGACGTGGGCGCCGGCCGCCTCTCCTATGAGTCGCCGGTGGCCAAGGCGCTCGACGGCCGCCGGCCCGGGGACATGGTCAAGGTGCGGACGCCCCGCGGCGAGCGCTCGCTGATGATCGTCTCGATCGGCTGAGCTTGACGGTCGTCGTGACCGGTGGGGCCGGGTTCATCGGCTCCAACCTGGTGGACGCGCTGACCGGCCGGGGCGAGCGGGTCGTCGTGATCGACGATCTCTCGACGGGACGGCGCGAGAACCTCGCGGGCTCCCCGGCCGAGCTGCGGGTCCTCGACATCGTCGACGCCGCGGCGGTTGGCGAGGCGCTCGACGAGGCCCGGCCCGACCGCGTCTTCCATCTCGCCGCGCAGATCGACGTGCGGCGCTCGGTCGCGGACCCGGCGTTCGACGCGCGCGTGAACGTCGAGGGGACGGCGACCCTCCTGGCGGCGGCCCGGGCGTCGGACGTGAAGCGGGTCGTCTTCGCCTCGACCGGCGGCGCGCTCTACGGAGACGCGGCGGTCGTGCCCACGCCCGAGGACGCCCCGATCGCCCCGCTCGCGCCCTACGGCCAGGCGAAGCACGCCGCCGAGGGCTACCTGAGCCTCTACCACCGCCTCCACGGAATGTCGACGATCGCGCTGCGCTTCGCCAACGTCTACGGCCCGCGCCAGGACCCGCTGGGCGAGGCGGGCGTCGTCGGGATCTTCTGCGGCAGCCGCCTGAACGGCGGCCGGCCGACGGTCTACGGAGACGGCACGCAGACCCGCGACTTCGTCTACGTCGGCGACGTTGTCGAGGCGCTGCTCGCCGCCGGCGACGCGGACCGAACCGGCGCCTACAACGTCGGCACGGGAGCGGAGACGAGCGTGCTCGAGCTCGCCGCCGCGTTCGGGGAGGACTTCACGCCGGTGCACGCCGAGGCCCGTCCCGGCGAGGTCGGCCGCTCGTGTCTCGACGTGACCAAGATCGCCCAGGAGCTGGGCTGGCGGGCCGCGACGCCGCTCGCCGAGGGCCTCGAGCGGACGCTTCAGCCCTTGCGCACGGTGTAGAGCCTTACGTGCACGCTGTGCCCGGACCGGGCGATCAGCGCCCGCCCGTGGTAGCGACCGTCGGCGCGCTGGCCGCGCCACGCGCAGCGGAACGCTCGAGCCGAGCGACGCACGCACGAGGCGTGAACGAGGCGAACTCCGTACGACGTGCGCAGATCGGCGCGCAGAGCCGCCCGCGCCTGCGTCGGGGATAACGGGGCGAGCGCGCTCGCGGTGGGTGCGCCGCCCAGCACGAGGACGGCGGCGAGGAGGAGCGGGCGACGCACGCCGCATGTGTACCCACTCCGTTATCCGGGGTATACACGCCGGCGCGCGCGTCACCTCGACCAGGGAGAAGAGATGAAGCTTGGGATTCGCCGCTTGGGTGCGGCCGCCGCCGTCGCCGTCGTTGCCTGGGCGCTCACGACCGGCAGCGCGGGCGCGGCCACGTTCACGACGAGCGTCGTCACCGGCCAGAACCTGGGCGAGCCCGGTATCGACGTCGCCCGCGACGGCGCGATCTACGTCAACGCCCCGGCCGGCCTGCTGTCGAACCTCCCGGGGTCGCCGAGCCCGGTGTTCCGCTCGGACGACGGCGGCGCTACGTGGGTCCAGACGCCGTCCGGGCAGCGCTCGCTGTTCCCCGGCGGCGGTGACTCCGACGTCGCGCTCGACCCGGCGAACGGCACGCTCTACATGACCGACCTGTGGCTGGGCTCGGCGACCGTGTCCACCTCGCCCGACAAGGGCAACACGTGGCAGGCGAGCCCCCTTCAGGGCGTGGTCGTCCAGGATCGCCAGTGGATCGCCACCAGCGGCGGCGGCACCGTCTACCACGCCACGCACCAGATCCCGCTCGGGCTCGTGGTCTCGAAGTCGAGCGGCGGGCTCGTCTTCCCGATCTCGACGGTGGCGGCGACGCCGCTCGACCAGACCGGCTGCGTGTGCCCGCCCGGCAACCTGATCGCCGAGGCGGGCGGCGGCCTGCTGGGAACGAGCGACAAGGTGGGCTTGATCTACGCGACCTCCTCGGGCGGCGTGAACTTCGCCCGCTCGACCAACGGCGGCCTCACGTTCACCCAGGCGACCGTCGGCCCGGCGACGAGCGGGGCGACCAACGACGCGTTCCCCGTGGTCGCGAACGGCGGCGGCGGCCGACTGGCCGCGGTGTGGCTCGAGGACGGCACCGGCGGTTCGCTCGTCAAGCTCGCGACCTCGAGTGACTGGGGCGCGACATGGTCGTCTCCGAAGGTGCTCGTCGACTCCGCCAGCTCGGGCGCGTCGGTGTACCCGTGGGTCGCCGCTCACGGCTCGAAGATCGCGGTGTCGGTCTACCACACGAGCTCGCCGGGGACGGCCAGCACGGTTCCGGCGGGGGCTACCTGGTTCGAGAGCTTCACGGAGTCGCTCGACGGCGGCGCGACGTTCTCGCCCCTCCAGACGGTCGACGCGACCGCGGTGAAGACCGGGCCGATCTGCACCGGGGGCGTGAACTGCACGGCGGGCCGCGAGCTCCTCGACTTCCAGTCGGTGACGCTCGACAACGCCGACAAGGCGGATCTGGCCTGGACCCGGTCGATCGACAACGTCTCGGACACGGAGCTGCGCTTCGGGCACGAGCAGTAGCCGGCTCACAGCCTCTATCGTCTCGCGCGTGAGCGTGACCGTCCGCGCGGCGTGAGCGCCCGCCGCGCCATCTTCGTCGCGCCGTTCGAGGAGCTCGCCGAGCCCGCGCTCGTGGTCGAGCTCGCGCAGCGCGCCGAGCGGCGAGGGTGGGACGGCTTCTTCCTCTGGGACCACGTCGCCTACCGCGAGCCCGTCCGGGCGCTCGCCGATCCGTGGGTGACGCTCGCCGCGGTGGCCGTCGCGACGGAGCGCATGGTCCTCGGTCCGCTGGTGACGCCGCTCCCGCGCCGCCGGCCGCACCAGCTCGCCCGCGAGACCGTGAGGCTCGACCGCCTGAGCGGTGGCCGCCTCGTGCTCGGCTTAGGGCTCGGCAGCGAGCGCAGCGGGGAGTTCGAACCGTACCGCTTCGGGGAGGAGGCGGACATGCGAGCGCGGGCCCGCCTCCTCGACGACGGGCTCGACCGTCTGCTCGCCTACTGGGACGGCGAGTTCGAGCCGCGCCCGGTGCAGCGGCCGCGGATCCCGGTGTGGGTCGCCGCGCGCTGGCCGCATCGGCGACCGCTGCGGCGCGCCGCCCGCTTCGACGGGCTCTTCGCGATCGAGCTCCCCGACCCGGACGCGCTCGCCGGCGTGGCGGCGGAGGTGGCCGCGCTGCGTGACCCGGACGCCGGGAGCTACGACCTCGTGGTGACCAACCCGGCCGGCACCGACCGGGCGCCGTGGATCGCCGCGGGCGCGACGTGGTGCCTCACGGGGTTCGGCCCGCAGCCGACCGCGGCGGAGGTGCGCGAGGCGATCGATCGGGGCTGACCCTGGCAAAGGGACTACCATCGGTGGTGGACCGTGCTAGGCGGGGAGGTAGCGGTGCCCTGAACCCGCAATCCGCTCTAGCGGGGCTGAACTCCCTTCCGAGGGGTCTGGCCCCTGGGGTCGACCCGCCTGGTGCGACGTCGATGGCCCGGTCCCCGTTGCGGTGTCGGCCCGTGAACCAGGTCAGGTCCGGAAGGAAGCAGCCTTAAGCGGTCACCGGCAGGCGCGGCGGGGTTGCCAGGCCGGAGTCGTGCCGGACGTCAGTCGCCTCGGGGAACCACCTCGACGAAGGGTGCACGGTCCGCTACCTGCAGCGCGAGTAGAGGACCCACGAAGGGTTCGCGGCGCCGCGCCGGAAGCCCGGTGGCACGCGCGGCACGAGCGGGTGCGGGTCGTGCGGGTCGAGGATGAAGTTCCGGCTGACGCGCGCCGAGGCGGGGTCGACGAACGTCCCGCGAGCGGGCGTCGCGAGCGTCGCGTCGAGGACGGTGGACGGGCGCACGTCGAGGACGAGCGCCACGAGCGGCAGCGGACGGTGGTTCGGGACGGAGATCGGCCGGCACGGGGCGCGACGCACGATCGTCTTCAGGTCGCGCTCGATCGTCTGCTGGGTCGCGAGCGCGCGCCGGGTGTTCCGCAGCCGGTGGTACTGGCTGGGCACGAACGTCGCGAGCGCGAGGACCGTGACCGCGGCGAAGGCCATCCACCAGCGGCGCCGCGGGTCCTCGCGCGCCAGCCGCAGCCAGCCGAACACCCCCGCGCCGCAGAAGATCGCCAGGATCGCGGCCGGCAGGATCAGGTAGCGGGTGATGATCGGGAGTCCGGCCGCGGCGAGCAGCGCGAACGCCGCGATCGCAACCAGGCCGACCACGGCGGGAGCGAGCGCGCGCCGGCGCAGCCACAGCAGCGACAGGACGACTCCGCCCGCCGCGCCGAGCAGCACGGGCTCGCGGAGGATCTCCCCGAGACGGCGCGGCACCGTGATCGGCACGTGCTGCAGCCCGGTGACGCGATGCAGCGTCGCGGCGTTGTCCCGCGTGCCGGTGAGCGACCAGAACGGGCCGCCGGCGATCAGCCAGTCCGAGACCAGCCACACGAACGGACCGCTCGCGGCGATCGCCGCGGGGACGGCGAGTGCCCGCCAGTCGCGCTCGCGCTGGCCGGCGGCGAGCCACACGAGGTAGACGGCGGAGAACGCCCATGCCTCCGGTCGCACCAGACCGGCGGCGGCGAGGAGCCCGAGCACCGGGGCGCCGGCGCGCGGCCTTCGCGCCTCGACCAGCACCGCGGCGAGCACCAGCGCCACGTAGGGGAGATCGACGTAGGCGCGGGAGCCGTAGGAGAGGACGGGCTCGCGGGTGAGGACGATCGCCGCCGCGAGCACGCCCGCCGCGCGCCCGAACCAGAGGGCGCCGAGCCGGTAGACGAGATAGCCGACCGCGCCCAGCGCGAGGAACGCGATGACCACCATCGCGGTCGCCGCGCCGTCCCCGAGCGGGGTCAGGACGAAGCCCGCCGCCTCGGCCAGCGGATGCGGCGTCGGCGTCAGCGAGCCCTTGTAGCCGGGCGTCTGACCGTGCGCGAGCTCGCGCCCCCACACGAGGGCGTAGAGCGTGTCGTAGTTCGCGAACCCGTGGTGCCACACCAGCCACACGACGGCGGCGAGCCCGGAGATCCATGCGGGGGCGGAGAGCCGGCGCATCGGGCCGGCACGGTACTGGCCCGCACCCTCACTAGACTCGAACTCGTGTCCGCCGGGCCCTCGCTCTACCGCCGCCATCGTCCTCGCACGTTCGCCGACGTCGTCGGCCAGGAGCATGTCGTGCGCACGCTCCGCAACGCCGTCGAGCGCGACAAGGTCCACCACGCGTACCTGTTCGTCGGCTCGCGCGGCACCGGCAAGACCTCGATGGCCAAGATCCTCGCCGCCTGCCTGAACTGCGAGAACGGGCCGACGATCGAGCCGTGCGGCAAGTGCACGTCGTGCGTGGCGATCCACAACGCCACGTCGCTCGACGTGATCGAGATGGACGCCGCGTCCAACAACTCGGTCGACGACATCCGCGACCTGCGCGAGAAGGTCGGCTTCGCGCCGGTCTCCGGCCGCTCGAAGGTCTACATCCTCGACGAGGCGCACATGCTCTCGACGGCGGCGTGGAACGCGTTCCTGAAGACGCTCGAGGAGCCGCCGCCGCACACGATCTTCGTCCTCTGCACGACCGAGGCGCAGAAGGTGCTGCCCACGGTCGTCGACCGCTGCCACCGGTTCGACTTCCACCGCCCCGGCGCCGACCAGATCGCCTCGGTCCTGCGCCGCGTCGCCGACCGCGAGCAGATCGCCATCCCCGACGCCGCGCTCGCGCTGATCGCCCGCGCCGCGACCGGCTCGTTCCGGGACGCGCTCGGCACCCTCGAGCAGCTCGTCACCTACTCGGGCGAGGCGATCGCCCTCGACGACGTCCTCGCCGTGCTCGGCGTGGTCGGCGGCGACCTGCTGTTCGACGCGATGGAGGCGATCGCCGCCGGCGACGCCCGCGCGGCGCTCGAGGCCTCGGCCCGGCTCGTGCGCTCGGGCCGCGATCCCGGCGTGATCTTCCGCGACCTCGAGGCCCACGCTCGCGAGCTCCTGGTGGTGCAGGTGCTCGGCGAGGTGCCGCGCGAGCTGCGCCTCGCGCCCGAGCGCGACGAGCGCCTGGCCGAGCAGGCGCAGCGGCTCGGCCGCGCCGACGTCGTCCGCATGCTCGACCTCATCGCCGCCGGGCTCGAGGCGATGGCCAACGGCGCCGAGCCCCGGATCCAGCTCGAGCTGGCGCTCGTCAAGGCCGCCGCGCCGGACGTCGATCCCTCGACGCCCGCGCTCCTCGCGCGGATCGACCGGCTCGAGCGCGGCGCCGGCGCTTCGCC
>JAOPZQ010000259.1 GCA_025964075.1 Solirubrobacterales bacterium
TCATCGAAGGCCGCAACGACGACATGATCGTCTCGGGCGGCGAGAACGTCTTCCCGCGCGAGGTCGAGGACGCGATCGCGAAGCACCCGAAGGTCTCCGAGACGGCGGTGATCGGCGTCGAGGACGCGAAGTGGGGCCAGGCGCTGAAGGCGTTCGTGGTCACCAGGGACGGCGCGGCGCTCTCGGAGCAGGACGTCAAGGACTACGTCAAGAAGAACCTGGCGGGGTACAAGGTCCCGCGCGAGGTGGAGTTCCTCGACGAGCTGCCGCGCAACGCGACCGGCAAGGTGCTGGGCCGGGAGCTCGCCGAACGCTGAACGTCGCGAGCGCCGGGGCGCGAGCTAATCTCGAATCATGCCCCAGCGCACCGACATCTTCGATCTCGGCCGACTCTCTCTGAGCTCGGGCGAGGCCCGGCGGCTCGACCTCCACGTGACGTTCGACGACCTCACGTTCGGCGGCGAGCGCTACGACGTGCGCGAGGGGACGGCGCCGGTGCGGCTGGACGTCTCGCGCACCACCGGCCAGGGGTACGCGCTGCGGCTGCGCTTCGCCGCGACGCTCGCCGGCCCGTGCATGCGCTGCCTCGGCGACGCCGAGCCGACCTTCGAGATCGACTCGCGCGAGGTCTCCCAGCCGGGTGGCGCCGACGAGGACCTGGTGAGCCCGTACGTCGACGCCGAGGAGCTCGACCTTCGCGCATGGGCGCGCGACGCGCTCGCGCTCGCCCTCCCCGCCCAGATCCTGTGCCGGGCCGACTGCGCCGGCCTGTGCCCGATCTGCGGCGAGGACCTGAACGAGGCCGGCCCCGACCATACGCACGCAGCCGAGCCCGACCCGCGGTGGGCGAAGCTGCGGGAGCTGAAGCTCGACTGATTGGTACCCTTCGCGCTCGCCATGGCCGTCCCCAAGCAGAAGCAGTCGCACTCCCGCACGAACAAGCGGCGCAGCTCCCACAAGCTGTCGGCGCCGACCTACAACGCGTGCCCCCAGTGCCACCAGCCGCGCATCCCGCACCGCGTGTGCCCCCATTGCGGGACGTACGCGGGGCGTGAAGTGATCGCGCCCGGCTCGGGCAACGCGGCGTAAGCGGCGGGGCCATGCGCGGCGTGGTAACGGTCGCGGTCGACGCGAACGGCGCCGACCTGGGCCCGCGCGAGGTGGCCGAGGGCGCGATCATCGCGGCCGCCAACGGCGTTCGCGTCCGGCTCTACGGCCCGAGGGGGGAGATCGGCGAGGTGCCGGATGGGGTCGACGTCGTCGACGCCCCGGTGTCGATCGCCAAGTCCGCCGACCCCGCCCACGCAGTCCGCCGGACGCCCGAGTCCTCGATCGTCCAGGCCGCGAGGGCCGTGGGCGCGGGGGAGGCCGACGCGCTCGTCTCCGGCGGCTCGACCGGCTCGGCGCTCGCCGCCGGCCTCTTCCACATGAAGCGTGCGCAGGGCATCTACCGCCCGGCGCTCGCGCTGCCGATGCCGATCCCCGGCGCGCCGGTGCTGCTCCTGGACGTCGGCGCCAACACCGAGGTCCGCCCCGAGCACCTCGTGCAGTTCGCGTTCATGGGCTCGGCCTTCGCGCAGGCGGTGATGGGGATCGACGACCCCCGCGTCGCGCTGCTCTCGAACGGCGAGGAGCCGACGAAGGGGACGCCCAACATCGTCGCGGTCCACGCGCAGCTCGCCGCCGTACGCCGGGAGGTGCTGCGCTTCGTCGGCAACGTCGAGGGCACGCAGGTCACGGGCGGGGCCGCCGACGTCGTGGTCATGGACGGCTTCACCGGCAACGTGACCCTGAAGGTGATCGAGGGCGTGTCGACGACGCTGTTCGGCGCGATCCGGGCGCGCGCGGAGATCTCGCCGCGCGCGAAGCTCGGCGGCCTGCTCCTGCGCCCGGCGCTGCGCGGCCTCCGCGACGAGCTCGATCCCGAAGGCCCGGGTGGCGCCTACATGCTGGGCCTGCGGCGCCTCGGCGTCGTCGCCCACGGGCGCTTCACGCGCCGGGGGTTCGCGCGGGCGATCGAGGTCGCCGCGCACGGGGTGCAGGAGGACGTGATCGGCCGCACCCACGCGGCGCTGGCGGCCGCCGGAGTGCTCCGCCAACCGTCCGAGGTCGAAGCTACGGTCACGCCTTCATGACCCGCGAGCAGGTCCTCGAACTGATCCGGCAGCACCTGGCCGACGAGCTCGAGCTCGATCCCACGCGGATCGACGAGCCGACGCGCTTCAAGGAGGACCTCGGGGCGGACTCGCTCGACCTCTACACGCTCGTGCAGGAGCTCGAGGACACCTATGGCGTGGCCATCTCCGACGAGCAGGCGACGAAGATCCGTACGGTCGGCCAGGCCGTGGACTTCGTGCTCGCCCATGGGGTCGCGGACCGCGAGCCGAGGCCCTGACCGATACTGAAGCTCCGCCGACTGCTGGACGGGCTGCCGCCACACCTGGCGCGGCAGGTGGTGACGCATTCCTCGTGGACCGACCGTCGGTCGGAGTCCTACGAGCGCCTCGCGTTCCTCGGCGACTCCGTCCTCGGCCTCGCCGTGACCGCGCATCTCTACCCGGTGCTCGAGGCCGACCGCTTCGGCGCCGGCGAGCTCTCCAAGGTCCGCGCGCAGGTCGTCTCCGGGCGCTCGTGCTTCGCGGTCGCCGAGCGGCTCGAGCTGCCGCAGGCGCTGGCGGCGTCGGCGCCGGCGGGCATGGAGCACGTCGGGAGGTCGCTCTCGGGGGTCGAGCACGTGGTCTCCGACGCGCTCGAGGGCGTGATCGGCGCCTGCTTCCTCACCTACGGGTTCGAGGAGACGGCCGACGCGGTGATCGAGGCCTTCGCCCCGGAGATCGACGCGTCGCTCTCCCAGCCGCTGGACTTCAAGTCGGCTCTCCAGGAGCGCCTCGCCGGCGACGGGCGGGCGGTCGTCTACGAGATCACGAGCTCGACCGGACCGCCGCACGCGCCGACCTTCCGGGTCGAGGCGCGGGTGAGCGGCGAGACCTTCGGCCGCGGGGAGGGACGCTCGAAGAAGGAGGCCGAGCAGCGCGCCGCCCGCGAGGCGCTGGAGCTGCTCGGAAGCGAGGAGTGAGGCCGCCGTGCACCTGAAGCGCGTCGTCCTCAAGGGCTTCAAGTCGTTCCCCGACCGGACGAGCCTGGTCTTCGACCAGGGCGTGAGCGTGATCGTCGGTCCCAACGGATCGGGCAAGTCGAACGTCACCGACGCCGTGCTCTGGGCCATGGGCGAGCAGTCCCCGCTGGCCGTCCGCGGCGCCTCGATGCAGGACGTCATCTTCGGCGGCGGCGCGGGGCGCACGGGCTCGCAGGTCGCCGAGGTCGAGCTCGTCCTCGACAACGCCGACGGCTCGCTGGGCGTCGAGTTCGCCGAGGTGTCCGTCGTGCGGCGGCTGGAGCGCTCGGGCGAGGGGTCGTACCGGTTGAACGGCGCGCGCTGCCGGCTCGTCGACGTCCTGGAGCTCCTCTCCGACACCGGCCTCGGCAAGGAGTCGCACTCGGTCGTCTCGCAGGGCCGCGTCGAGGCGATCGTCACCTCGAAGCCGCGCGACCGCCGCCTCCTGATCGAGGAGGCCGCCGGCCTCGGCAAGCACCGCAAGCGCCGGCGCCGCGCGCAGCTGAAGCTCGCGCGCACCCAGGAGAACCTCGACCGCGCGCTGGACGTCGAGCGCGAGGCGCGCTCGCGCCTGCGGCCGCTGAAGCGCCAGGCGGAGGCGGCCGAGCTGCACGAGCGCCTGCAGCGCCAGAGCGACGAGGCCGGGTGGGAG